>CABMDW010000047.1 GCA_902385045.1 uncultured archaeon
CAATAAAGAAATCTGAAGAAACATTAGTAAGATTTTCAAACGTAGCGTTAGCAAGCGGATTTGCTCTTACTAGAAGCTCTCCACTTCTTTTTGCTACTTGAGTACATGAATCAAGAGAATCTATTAGTGCGTAGTCGAATGAAATAGACTGATCTTGAGAAATATTCGGAGCATCGACATTAATTAGTATTTCGTTTATATTGTTAGGAATTTTTACTAGGACTTCGTGCTTACCTTGTGTAAAGCAATTACTTACGCTAGTATCTGAAGAATAAAATTCACCAAATTTGAATAAATTCAAAGAATTAGGGTTTAAATCACCTGAAGAAAACAAGAAGTAATTTCCTCCTTTAACTTGAAATTCAAAATCATAATTATGATTTGTCTTTAAATCAAGAACTTTAGAGGTAGCTTCAAATGCTCCTTTAAAAAGTAAATCATAATTCTTGACTAAAGTTTTCACCTCCGATAGAGAAGATGATAATTCTAATGAATAATTTAAAGAATCATGTTCAGGTGAAATAATTTGGACAAGATAAGTAGCTGGTTTTAAATTGAAAATGCATTCTCCCCTGAAAGTATTGCATTTGTTTTGAATTCCGTTAGAAGTTATAGTAATTTCCCCATCTACACGGTTGAAGCCATCAGTCAAGGATACACTATAAGTTAAATCAATGGGATAAGAAATCGGAATAATAACATCATTAACCAACTCAATGGTTTTTTCAAAAAAGCTTTTCCCATGAAAAGCCGTTAAACGATATGTTCCATTATTCAGCGTCAACGATAATTTTCCCTGAAATGTTTTTTCAAGGATTTTCTGATTGCCTTGAAATAAGGTTATTGCAGAACTTTCATCAGATTTGAGAGTCAAAGTAAAAGACTTAGTTTCACTGATGCTAGTATTGGTAATTACAGTAGTGTTTTCATTTTGTGAAACTTCAGTCTGATTAGTTTGACTAGACAAGTCAACCGCTATAGTATTTCCTGCTTCAAATGTTTTAGAATCCGTTTGGTTTTCATTGAAAGCAGTATAAGAATAAAAGCCAGATCTCAAATTTACGGTCAAATTATTTGTAAGATTTCCTTCAAAAACCAATTGCTGGTTAGAGTCAAAAATTTGCAAATCTGCCGTAGAATTTTCTGGAGTCAGATAAAAAGTCGTTTGTGTTAAGTCATTTTGAGGAGTTGAAGTATCGTTGTAGGATAAAACAACTCCAGAAGGTAGAAAATAATTTTCTTTATCTAAAATAGTTCCGTTTTCTTCTACAGTAGCATATCCATTTATTGGCGGAACATTTCCGAAAAATGCTATTCCGTTTTGAGTTTGATTTTCACCTATAAAGGAATCGGATGACGAATAAAGTCTGACTGTTCCTTGACCCGACTGGCCATTTCTAAAATAAAAAACCAGTGAAAAGAAAGAAGATAAGTTTGAATAATTTCGACTGAATGTTTCTGGTAATTCCTTCAAATAAATAGTTGAAAGGTTATAAGAAATCGTTGTTTTAAGAGGATAAAAACCAGTTTTACTAACATTCACATCCAAATTTGTTTCATTGGATAGTAAAAATAATTGACCGTTATCGTCAGAAAAATATGTTTGTCCTAAAATTTCAACAGAAGCATTAGATAGGTAAGAATTTGAAGTTGCTGAAAGGACTGTAATAGAATAATTATAATTTTGTTGTTGGAATCCGGGAATTTGAATTTGTGATGGAACCAGTAAAAAAATTACTACAGCTAAAAAAAGTAAAAATAAAAATAAAAGAAGGTTTAGTTTTTTTTTCAAGTTAAAATCACTTTAATGATTTCTTTCTCATTAATGGTTTGGTCTTTCCCAGTACTAAGATTTTTAAGAGTAAAAACTTTTTTCTCTAAATCCTTATCTCCTTGAATTAAGACGTAAGAATAGTTGTTTTTGTTAGCATAATCTAAAGCCTTAGAAATACTTGAATGATTAGAATAATCTGCTGGAATTCCCGCATCTTTTAGCTTGTAAATTTGTGAGATTAACCGTTTAGTTCCAAAATCAAAAACTAAAACTCCTTTTTTAGGATCAATTAGTTCGCAAGCAGATAATAATGCAGTAGCCCCAATGGAACCACCTACAGCTGGAAAATCTCTCCCGCACAAGTTTTTCAACATTCCATCATATCTTCCTCCGGAACCAATAGAGCTATCAAAATTGCTTGAGTAAATTTCAAAAATGATGCCAGAATAATAATTAAGGCCACGTGAAAGGGTAGGTAAAAATACTACTGGAATTTTTTGATTTTTACACAGTTTTATTAGTTCGTTGAGTTCTTCACTTCCTTCTCCCTTAAAGCGCTTGTCAGTTAAAACTTTTTTATCTGAAAGTAAATCCAATAATGCCATTGCATTCTTTTTAGTAATGTTTTTTCTCAACAATTCTTCAATGACTTTTTCTTTTCCTTGTTTTTCAAGCTTGTCTAAAGTCAATAGAATTTCTTCGGTTTCTTTCAAGCCGGTAATCTTAGTTATTACTAAATCCAAGAATTTTCTGTGATTAATTTTAATAATAAAATCTATTTTTAATTCTTCTAATACTTTTGATAGAATACTTAATATTTCCAACTCGGCAGATAATCCAGATATTCCATAAACATCTACATCAAACTGATAGAATTCTCTCAGTCTTCCTTTCTTTACTGGACCATCACGATATACTTTTCCCACTTGAAACCTCTTGAAAGGCAAAGAGTACTGTGATTCAGAGAAAAAACGTGCTGTTGGGATCGTCAAGTCAAAACGCAAGCCAAGCTTACGGTCACCTTGGTCTTTCAAAGAATAAAGTTCCTTAACGATTTCTTCTCCTCCAGCATACTTTAATGTTAAATTGTCATAGTAATCTAACGTAGACGAATCTATTTCAGCATAATTAGCAAGAATGCATTGCCTTCTAAAGTTTGCCTCAAGATTTTTTAAGAAAAAAGTTTCTTTAAAACCATAATCTTGCAAACCGTGAGGCAATTTCTTGAAAGGCATGTTAATATCCTAAAAAATTAAAATAATAAATTAATCTTTCCTAGAACCGAGGACAAATATCCTAAACTAGAAGAGACCACTAATGAAACTGCAAGAATGACTGCAACCATGAGTATTGCTACTGCAACATTTCCTTTTTTGATTTCAATCATTTCATTTATTTCAGTGGTAATTCCATCTAAGACTCTTAATGCTACATAGATTGCAACAACTGCAACTAGAATGCTTACAACTAATTGTACGATTCCTAAAACTAAGTTAACTAGAACACTAGATGCACTTACGGAACCAGACAAAGTATCGAAAGATAATAAATTAGTGAGATTTCCTACTCCTGAAGCTACAATGCTTGAAATACCATAAATTATAGCAGCTAACAACAAGCCTACAGCAACATTGCCTTTCTTTAACTCTTGAATTTCATCAATTCCTTCAGTAATTCGGTCATAAACTCGAATAGCCAAATAAACTGATGCCATTGAAAATATTATTCCCAAAATAATGGTGAATAATGCAAAACCGAGCTGAATTAAAAACAATTCTACTGTAATCATGTCTCCTAACCACCTAATGCTTTCAGAAGTAACATACTTCTAAGAATTAGAAGGAATTAACCGTTTAAAACTCTTTCAATTAGAATAAAAAAGTAGAAAAAAAAGAAAAATAGTAAGTTTTATGAAACTTACTTGGTTAAAGTTAGATGAATGCTTGAAACCTTACTTATTGTTCCATCTTCACTCGGTAATTCTTCAGTTGAAAATACAACATCTGAAACTTTCAAAGTATTAATGAAACGGTTTTTGACTATCTGAGTAATATCTACTGCCCTTGAGATTGCTTTTCCTCTAGCCTTGATTTTTACTTCAGGTAATCCTTGGTTGAATTGAGTTACTACTGCCAAAACATAGCTCATTACGTTCTTTTTTCCAACGTAAACAGTTTTATCGTTTGGATCTCTTGGCTTTTCTTGTACTTCTGGTACTTCGGTTTCTTCTTCCATTTGTTTGACACCTTTTGTTTTATTGCCCGCTTTTAGAACCTAAAAAATAGTTTTATTTAGGATGACAGGCTTTGATTGTTTTAATAATTCTTAGACTATGGAGTATTTAACTTTTTGTGAAAGTAAGAGTCGAAACTCTCACTTCTTACTCTTGCCGTGTTCTTTGATCCAATCTTTAGGGCTTTTTCCTTCAATAGTTACACCCATTGATAAACAAGTTCCTGCGATTTCATTCATCAAAGCATCTTCACTTTTTGACAAGTTCAAGTTAGATTTCATTCCAGCAATTTTCTTTAATTGGTCTACAGTTAAGTTTCCAACCGTCTTTTTGCCTTTGACTCCAGCTTCCTCTTTTACGTTTTCTTTGATTCCTAATTCTCCTTTGATTAAAGCGCTTGTTGGTGGAGTTCCAACTTCAATTTCAAAAGTTTTTGAGTCCTTGTCAATTAATATCTTGACTGGACCTTGGATTCCTAGGAACGCATTAGTCTTTTCATTTAAAGCAGCAATCACTTGTCCTACATTTAATC
>CABMDW010000048.1 GCA_902385045.1 uncultured archaeon
ACTGAGACAAGAACATCAGCTATATCTTAAATCATTAGAAGAAGCTAACCTCAAACTAATTCAAACACAAACTAAGATTAATGGTCTAAAAGATGTGATAGAAGATATGTTTGGGTCAAAGTTTCTTAGTCAGATAAAAGACCCTAGAACACCTGAATTTCTTTTAGAACAACTATCAGCTAAAAACAAAAAGATTGTTTTAGATGAGTTTAAACGACGAACTGAGTTTGCTGAAGCGATAGTCAAAAACAAATGTGAGCATGTTAAAGTCTATGCGAAATTAAAACGAAGTAGAAACAGAGTTGATAGATACAATGCTCTACAAGAATTACTTGGGTTTCAATCACCATCTAAAGGTGGTGGGATGATAATATGTGCTACATGTAAGTTTCCTCTAGTTTGTCCTCATCTAGTTCAAAAGATAACTGATGAGTTTAAAGGTCTATCAATTGCCGATGTAGATAACAATCTTATACCTTTTACAGAAAACATTAAAGTTATAACTGATACTGGTGAGCTATATACCTATTTCTGTAAAATCTGTAGTGAAATCTTGATGGAAGATAGAAGTTATGAAGAACATGATGATATGATTGGTATGAATGAAGAGATACAATCAGTTATCTGGCATGAAGTAAGCAACTTAGCTAACTATGTTGTCTTTAAACATCTAACTAATTTAAAGATGACTACGGAAAACATAACTAAGGTTGTTTATAGTATGATACCAGATGCGATTTTAAACGTTGATATAAATGAAGTTAATACGATAGAGGCTATCTTAGCATGTAATGCTTACTTTCTGACCTTGATTACAGATAAAACGATAACAATCCCAACTATCCAAAGTTCTAAGATAGATGATTATGCTTCTCATTTAATTAAACGAGTTCTGTCATCAGAAGATGAACTAATTCGTCTAACTGGTATTACAGAAAAGAAGATGAAAACAATTATGAAGGTGTATTACGGTAAATTTAAAGAAGATAGGTCAGAGAAAGTTGTAGAGAGAGTTAATATGCTCCAGTTGCTTCAAGGTGTTATAGAAAATGACCCAGTTTTTCAGTCGGCGCAATTAATTGCTCATCTTTGTGGAGACCTTCCAGATGAATTAACTGTTAAAAACACAGATAAGTATTTCACACTTTTAATTGGTGATACAGTTCCTGACATTCTTGAAAAGATTGTTAAACTAGCTAAAGTTAGACGTGTAGAAAAACCAGAGAGGTTATATTCTAAAGTTTATACAACAAAAAAGAAGGGGCTTTTGTTTGATGTTTATAGAAGTTTAATCAACTATGTTAATGGAATTGATGACCCAGCGCAATTACAAAAGATGAGAAGTGAAGTTGGTATGATTGAAACACAAATGAAGTATGATAGACTAAAACCAATTAGCTTGTCAAATGTCAAACAAAACAACAAATTTCAGAGAGTTGATGTGCCGATAAATGTCATGTATGATTTAGATGGAAACAAGCATGACTGGTCAATTGCTGTTTATGAAGATGGAGTTGAGGTAGATAATAAAAACAAAGCTGATTTAGCTAAGATTAAAGTTCCAAACATTGTTGATTGGAGATGTAAGGTTTGTAAGATTCTTAAAAGTAAAGTTAGTAAGTTAGATGTTAATCAGGTAGATAAGATGTTAAAGATTAAATTAAAATTAAACAGTCTGCTTGATTTCTTTGATGAACGATGTCCGAAGGGTGATTTACATGAAATTTCAAAGGATGTTTGTTCTAAATGTGGGTTTAAAAAGAATATGAACAGAGATGAGAAGCTAGCTTACTTTGATAAGTATGTAAAAGAATATGAAAGTTTAAATAAACCTGAAGTTGTTGAACCATCAACATTTGAACCTGAACCAATTGATGAGAAGTTAAAGTTAGATGTTTTAAACTTTAAATTAGATTTGACTAATGTGTTAAAGATATCTGAGTTAGCTGATGTAAAACCTATTATGTTAGAATTTCTACCTGAGTATGAAGGTAAAATCTATGATAACATAGTTAGTGGGTCATATATCTCAGAACCAATTAAAGACAAGTCTGATTTTAGAATTCTTAGAATGAAGACCATTGTTAGAATGATGATTTCAGATTATAATGTAGTTAAGTTTTATTCTAACAACTCTGAACCATCTAAACAACTCCAAGATTTTATAGAAAACAAACTTGGTATAAAGGATACTAGTTCTCTATCTCAACTACCAGACATCTATGATACCTTTGATAAAAAATCTAATTATTTCGTGAATTATAATGTGATAGAACATAACAACTTTTGCTTACAGTTCATGTGTGATAAACTTCTAAACATTAAACAAAGTTCAATTGGTGAGTTAGCTAAACTTGAGATATTGAAACTGATTGCTTCACAGAAACTTTTATGTAAGCCAAAAGCTAAGTCTCAAGCGTTTGAATCACTTGATGCTGTGAATTTTGATACACCAACAGAAATTGGAGAAGATATGTTAGATGCTCAAGAAGAAAAGGATGAAGCACGTGGTTTTGGTGCTACTGACCCGTTTAGTTTAGCTGATGTAGATATGGGAGAAGGAGATGAAGAAGATGAACCAAACCTTGAACCAAATTAGAACGTTTTTTATCTAAAAATTGAATCAGAATACTGAATATACATTAACCCTTTAACGTGAATAGATAAACTATCTGGAAGAGATGTTCTTTTGTTATCATCTCCTTCACATTTAAAATCAATATAACAACATCTAGACATGTTGAATAACTCTTCAATTTTATAATTACTATATTCTACATACTCTTTAATATTTTCATTTGTAATTTGATTGAGGATACTTATTAGACTGTGATTGTCTTGTGAGATTAATGACATTTCATTAAAGATAATTTCATTACGTTTAACTGGTATATATTCTGTATTGTTGATAGTAATCATCTTAGGTAAGATATTAACATCTTCAACTTTAATTGAAGATAGTAGAATTCGGCCAAATACTTCTTCCCTCAAATCTGAATTATACAATGTATATGTATCAGTTTTAGTCTTATGAATAGTGATAGATTTATCAATGTTTCTTAACTCGTATAGATTATATTCTCTAACATACTTCATGTCTTGATATAAAACGTCCTTAGTTCCTATTCTCTTAATGCTACCAACATCAATTGATGGTTTCACAGCTTTATTATTCAAAGACATCTTTGTAAGTATAAAACATACAATTTATCCATTGAATTAAATAGCAATATACAATGTTGAATTTTTATAATTTTTATATACCAACATGGATAAGAAAGAGATTAAGTCTCTTGTGAAGAAAGGAGCTTATAACCTTGCCATTGAAGCGGTTCTAAACAAGTATAGAAAGAAGGCCATTGCTTTCTATACAAAGATTAGAAAGAATGATAGATTAAACCAGAAGTTAGTTTTGAAAGCTATGAAGATGATTAAAGCAAAGGTTAGAGGATTAGCTATGAAAGACATTTCAAGCCATAACACTCATCTAAACATCAAATCATCTGACTATAACATCATAGCAGTTCCCAAAAGTGCTAAGTATGACACGAAAGCAATTGAGGCTCAGATGAAGAAGCTTGGATTTAAAACATATAGAAAGGGAAGTAAAATTTTGTTTATGAAGAAGGGAAAGATGAAGTTTCATTTAATCTCACCTTCATTAGCTAAGCGATGGTTGCTTGTTTATA
>CABMDW010000049.1 GCA_902385045.1 uncultured archaeon
GTAAATGTTTTGATGAATTATACTCTTTAGATTGTTTCATAATAACAATAATCAACTCCATAATTTTTAGAAAATATGTATAACGGTCATAATTGTCTTCATCTTTTATAAGTTGTATCTGTTTATATTTACCAGTTTGTTCTTTAATTACAGCAACATCCATCATATCCATTAATTCTAAACGCCATTCTTTAAATACATCTAAAATAGAACCAGAAAATGATAAACAAAATGTATCATCATTATGTATTGTAGTTAAAATAGAAATTAGAGATTGTAAGTTCTTCTCTAGTTTGTATGATAGAAGTGTCGTAAAATTAATAGTGCCAATAATATGTTTTAATTTAGAATTTGTTTGAGCCAAATCCAAAAGACATTTATAGTCCTCGGTCTTAGCTAAAATCAATCTAATTAGTGATTCAGGTAATTGTAATAGCTCCATGGTAATGAAGAACTTTTAAATGTTCAAATTTGAACGTTATAATTTTTATATATCTAACCATGAAGACTGTTATTTATCTTGTAGTATTGACAGTTATCGTGGCGTGTGCTTTATGCTTAGAGACAAACGCATCAAAGGATGAACGTTTTACAGTCAATGATTTAAATGGAATTTATTATAGCTACAAAGGAACTGTGTCTGAAGCTCAATATAGAACTGTAATCAATTCAATGTATCCAGCACCATACTCTCTAAAAGAACAATCTAACTTAGCTGTCTTCTTTAAGTATTGTTATCCTAAAGGTTGTTAAATTTGTTTTCCAACTTCACTTAGATACGCATCTCTGTAAAGTGTCAAAGTCGTTCTATCTAAATCAATGACCATCTTGTTTTCAGATAATATAACATGTGAAGCAAGCGTCCCAAGTTTTTCCGTTTGAAGATACATGTCAAACTGAACTTTATCTTTACATAACAAGCATGGGAACTTATACTTAGGATAATCTAGAATGACAATCTCATCTAAGTCATAGTCAGCAGTCTTTAATTGTATATATGATTTTTTATCTGAAATGTAGATATATCCGTTTTTGTTATCTCCAGTCTCAATCTTCCAATACCCATCTAACAATGACTTAAACCGATAATATAACAAGAAATAGATAGCGATAATGAGTATAACCAGAACGATTAGCACAACTAATAAGCAAGACATGGTTATATATAAAAATACTTTGCTTTGAATTGATGTTATATATTTCAAATTTGAATAGTTAAAAACATGATATAAAAAATGGAAGTTGGAAAAATTCACTACATAGTCCGTGATGACTACAACCCTTTAAAGAGAATTAGAGTAAATGAACTCTCTAAACTAAAATGTTTTACAACTGTAATCCGCAAGATTGATGATGATATCTATGATTTATCTAATTTAGATAGACGAGGTTTAATTGTAGCTATTATACCTATAGAGGATTGTATCATAAACTCTATAGAGTATGGAGGTCATGTCTTTTACTGTAAAGGTATAATTCTAGATTATACAAATTTATTTCATCCTAATTACAACGCAAATGACCTTTTACATTTGATTAATTGTCAAACAAATTGTCGTGGAACTGAGCTAACCCCCAATCTTCTAACTAGATGCTGTTTAAGAGGAAATGTTAAACCAGATGAGTTATGGATTGCTTACTACGAAAGAATTTAGTTGTTAGTTTATCTAGTATTCAAATCTAAAATAGTTTAGAAACGAACTAATTTTACCTTTTACGTTCATTATATCATATTTACCATCTTTAGAGAAGCGCTTAAAGAACAAACGTGGATTTTGTTTAACAACTTGCGGGACAAATTCGTGGATGTACGGTAGCTTATCTGGAATGTGATATGTTTTTACATAATCAAGTATCATTTGATAGCACACAGGTAGCTGTTGTTCTCTAACTAAATTTAGATGTCTAATTATAAACTCTCTAGATATCTGTTCTCTAACATAAAGGAGACCCCAACTAACTTTATCTAAGTGTCGTTCCCAAAACTCTTCATTGAAGTTAGGATTTCTACATAACCACTGCCAACTTATCTGATTAGCATGTCTATCTACAAATGCTTCAGTTATGTTAGCACTTTCACTCAGAGTGCGCCAAGGAACTTTACTTATATGTCTTTCCCAAAAAACATCAGTTAGATGTTTGTTTGAACAAAGTGAGACCCAGTCAAAGTTGAATACAGATTTTGATATATCAAAATGGTCTATGTGCTTCTCTACAAATTCTTCTGTTAGCCAATTCATTACTGTGTTTTTTATATCCCAAACATGTTGTTGGTGTCTTTCAAGAAAAGCAGTTGTAAATGTAAAATCCCGAGATTGTTGGTGCCAATCTAACATATCTACAATCTCATCATACACTTCTTCTCTTTCCACTTCATACTTGAATTTCAGCTGATTAACTAGAACGTCCAAATCAATCTTTGTTTGAAATAAAACACCTGATATAAGACATGAACTTATATCAGAGCAACCAAGAACTGATAATAAATCGTGGCAATCCATTTAATAAACATAAAAAACCTTCAATTTTAATGTTATCTGAAATCTAAGCTTAAACATATTTAATAAGCAGAATTATCAGAACCTCTGATTAACTCATTTAAACAACAATCTAAGAATTTACCATCTTCATAATCTAAAGCATCTATAGTCATGTTAGGTGTTTCACAAAATTCATCATCAATTACTTCGTATCTATATATATCTAAGTATATCTTAAACTCTAATGACTTATCTGCGTTTTTATAATACCTACGAATCCATGGTATTGGTTGTGCTCTAAACATATTATTGTAATATATCTGATAATAATCTTGGTCATTGTAATCATAATCAAGTTCAACAAATCCAAAGATAGAAGACAATCTAATATCTATATCATCAAACATGATAGCATCAAACACTATACATGAGACTATACTGTTATACACATCGTCATGAAGACCCATACATCTAAGTATGTCATGACTTGGTAAGATACGTTGAGAATAAACAACAACTGGAGTTCTAAGATAAGACATAAAATCGGACATCTCACTTTCTCTTCTTTTATATTCTTTATATTCTTTACATTCTCTACAGTCTGTAGTCCAATATGGGCTTATATCAGGCTGAAATCGGAGGTAATCACTAGTCGTTAAACTAAATCTTACTATTTGAATATTCTTATTAGTTATTTCTGTTCTACCAAAATGATAAAGGTCATTATAAGCCTTCTCAATTGACGCATGATTTAAAACTAGAAAATCATCAGATATATTTGGATTACAACATAAACATAGCCAATTAATTCTATTAGACCAACGTTCAATGAATTGTTCAGATAAATCTAAATTAGCAACAAAACGTTCATCAAAGTTGGAATTGATTATCGTTTTCTCACATTTCTGTTGAAGTTGTTTTCTTAATTTTGAAACATAAGATAGAAATCCACAATCAAACAAGATAATTGAAGCAACTGATGCTTCAAGTGTATCTACAAAAGAAATTGTTTCTAGACAATCTGGAAACAACATATTTATATCTAACTAAACCATCCATCTAATTTACTTAGTCTTCTTCTTTAATCCGCCTGCTTTAGAAACATACTTAATCAAGAACTGTTTAAATTTGTTATACAGTTTCATGTCATGAA
>CABMDW010000050.1 GCA_902385045.1 uncultured archaeon
AAGTAAAATATTTGCTTTGACGTGGTTTAATTTCATATTTTTCTTCAACAAGTTTATTGCGTCTTTATTATTATCGAGAAAATCTGTTTTGACTTTAGCTTCAACATTGTATCTCAAGCCACGAGCCCCCAATGAAGACATTAAATCAATAGCTCTTTTGATTTCAAATTCTTTAGAGAAAGTTTTCAGAAATAATACTCCCATGTTTCTTGAAAATTCCATCCTAGAATTGTAAAAAGCCTGCTTATGAAAAGGATCTGTTTCAAAACCTTCAGGAACTAAGAGTTTAGTTTTTCCTTCAATTATTTTAGTAGTTTTCACGAGAACAATTAGGCTTACTAAAATATTAAAACCAAACTAAAATTTCTCGAGAAATCAGTCTAGTTAATCGTATATAAAGAATAAAACTTTCCTTAACCTATGAAGAAAATTACTTTTTACAGAGCAAATAAAATGATTAAAGGAACAGCAATTTCCTTTGACTTTAACAAAGAAAAAGAAAGCGTGTTTATGGAAATAGCAAGTCAGAAAGAAGAAAAAGCTTTTGACTGGGAAAAAAGAATAACCATGAAACTAAGTGTTACAGACATTTCAAAAATAATTTACTGTATAGAACAAAGGAAAGATGTTCAAATATTTCATGATCCGAATAAAAATGAATTTGCTCAAACTAAAACAGATACTGCAAAAAATACTAGTTTTAACATCAGCGTTTTAGAAACTGGCTTTAATTTTAAAATCGGAGAACAAGGCAAAGATGGAACATTAAACTCTAAAATGATTAATCTTTCAAATGATGAAGCAATTACTTTGAAAATACTTTTAACAAAAGCAATTGAAAAAATCTTTGACTGGTAAAACTAAGAAGTTCTCATAGTCTGATCGACTACAAGACGCAATGCAATACAAAAATGATTAGGCGCATCAGGATTAATTTGGACTCCCGGAGTAGTATCATCTAAGATTAAATACGGATCAAATGTCGAAGAAAAGAATATGTTTGAGGTCGTAGGAGGATTACCAGGAATAGTTGTTGAAAGAGAACTAACGATTCCAGTAAATACAGGTGAAAAATCAGTAGTATCATTAATAGCGTACTCTGGAAAACCAAATCCATCACGATTAAGATTAAAAGTTATTTTAGATGAATCAACTCCGTTTGAAGCCGTATTTTTCGAATTAACTGCAAGAGTGGTTAAATCTTTAATTATTAGATTTTGTGCAGCTGCATCATTTGGAGCTGAAAGAACATTGTGAAATTCAATTGGACAATTAGCAGGTCCAGTTCCACTTGCAACACATAAGCCAGAAAGATAACCATTATTAAAGAAATTTATATCCGAACTAGAAATTGGCGTCTGATTATAATCAATAAATTTATTTCCAAGATCATTTTTTCCAAAAGCTAATGCCCTTCCGAACTTTAAACTTAAATCATAGTATTTGAAGAAAGGATAACGGATTAGTAAATACTCATTTTCATCTGCAATTCCTCCACTTCTAATAATATTTCCTTTTCCATCAGAAGCTTCAATTCTAGGAAGCAAAGGATAAACATCAGGTGATTTTACATTAAGCTGATAATAGAATTGCCCGCCTTCACATCCTGCAAGATAATTTTGACTGCCTGCATTACATGAAAGGGTTCGAAGTTGACTTCTATCCCAAGTAGCACCGTTTTGAATTTGATTATAATAATCATCTTGTTTTTTAGCTCCTAAAGGAGTACAACAAGAATATTGTGTCGTAGGACTAACTGGATCAGCCATTTCAGCAAAAGAAAAACAATCAAATAAACCATTTCCAAGTAATTGCTGTACTTCAGTTCCATTAGAACAAGCTGCAATTGTAAGTGGATCAGTACATTTGTTTTGTATTACATTATCACAATTTGGAGCTGAATTTGAACCAAAAGTTGAAGTAGTAACGCATTCAGGATGATTAGCTGGAGGATTCCAACCCGGATAAGAATTTAATTTGTCTTTGAATTCAGAAAACTTTGATTGACTGGCAATGTTAAAAGCAATTCCTTCAAAAACAATTGAATTATTTAAAGAAGTCAACCAGTTTTTAATGCTAGTTCCATTTCCGGAAGCTTGTGTTAAACCTCCTACCACTTTCTTTAATCTATAACAAAAATCAAGTCTCCTCTCTACTTCATCAGAAAACTGATAATTGTTTGCAAAAAAACCTAATCCGTTAGCTTGAAGGGGCCCTGAATCCTGCCCGCCAGTAGAATTTATTGAATACTGTATGGTCAACGGATAATTCCAACATTGTTTAGCAATTTGATTTTCAACTAAACTAGAAATACCTATCTTAAACACGCTCTTCAAATCGCTACGATATAATTCCATCAAAGAAATCAATCTAGAATGATAAGCATTATTAGCAATTTCAGACACTGCACTAGATTCCGTCTTACTCAAGTTTACTGCGAAGAAAATAGCCACTAGAAAAATAGTAGTTCCTATCAAAGGCGCAGCAATGAAAGCTTTTCTCATAAATCAAATACTATTAGTCTTAAACTGTTTTTTAATCTCGCGAAACTACTTTATCAAACTCGTGTTTCCAAATAAAGAATACTACTAAAGAATCCACGAAATAAAAAGAAAAATGAACTACATCAAAAGAAAGCAATTGAGATAACAATAATGTAACAACTATTCTAAAAATGTTAAATAAAAACAAGAACAGAGAATAAAACCAAAAACGTTTATCAAACTTTAAATTAGTTGCATAATACAAGCTTGCCAATAAAGCAATTAGAGTAAATCCAGTACATTCTGGAACAAATTCAAAAGAAATGCCATTAAAAAACAAGGTTTTGGCCTGAACAACCGAATAGGAAAATAGATTCAAAACACTACCTACTAATCTCGCTTGAAATTCAAGCAAAAAATTAGGAGTAAAACTTAAAGCGAACAAAAGAAGCCCGAACGAAAAGAAAAGTTTTGAGAAAAATAAAAGAGTCTTATTGATTTTCACGAAAAAATTACTAAGTTAATTTTAATTAAACTGCCGTCAGCCTAAAATCAAAACCTTTAAAGGACTCCATGCTGTTAAAATTTAGTTTTTAAAAAACAAAGGTGTTTCAACAAAAAATGACAACTAACAGTATTGAAATAATTCAAGTTTGTAGAAAATGTTATTGCGATAACGGCTTCGGTTCAAGGCTAACGAAAAGAGGCAACGAATACGTCTGTGAATTAGACCATACGCATAGGTATGCATTCACTGAAGGCGAAATGAAAAAACTGCCATAAAAAACGTTTAAAGCCAACTAAAAACAGATATTATACGATAAAAATGGTTGAAGAAAAAAAAGTAGTAAAAGAAACAAAACATTATACTGACTCGGAATTTAGAGAATTAATAGAAGAAGTATGCGATCATGGAGCAGTTCATGCAATGCTTTACTTTGATGCTCAAGGACAAGATGAAAAGCAAATTCAAGATGCCCTAGTCTCATTCATGGATTCCCTTAACAAGGAAAAAGGAATATTGTTTAGCAAGGCAATGATTGACGAAGTAGTAGAACACGAAGGGGTACATACTACTTTTGCTGAATGTGAAATTATTGTTAAAGACATGCCTGCATTAAATTTCATCATGCTAAAATATACTCCAGTAGGAATTCAAATTTTACATCCTACTAAAGAAATCAGAATAAGCCAAGAACAAGCACATGCACTATTATTAACTTCAGGAGAATATGCTAGTGCTCTAGCAAACTTAGTAATAAGAAATAATTTGAAAGAAGATCAATTGCACATTCTTGAAGAACAAGAAAAGAGAAGAATGGATTTCGCTAGAAAATTAATTGATAAAAGCAAGAAAAGCTAGTTAACAAAAACTTCAAATTCTTTTTCTAAAGCAATAAATAATTTTTCTACTTTGTCACTAGGAAAAGTTAATCCTCCAGCAAGATCATGGCCTCCGCCTTGACCTCCTAATTCTACACCAATTTTATTGAAAATTTTTCCAATACTAAAATTCTTTTCAGCCAACAATTTTGGAGCCCTCCCAGATGCTTTTACTAAAGTACTATCGTCATCATCTAAACTTAATCCAATTATGGGCTTATTTTTCACTGGAAGAGAAAATAATACTGAACCAGCTACTATTCCAATTATCGAATCCGAAATTACAGTTCTTCCGTCAATTAAATAAAAATTCTTAAAATCTTGCACGTTAGTTGCCCCGAAAGCAAAAGCATTTTTTAAATTAGTTCTATGCAAGGCTAATACTTGTAAGGCTTTTTCTTCTGCTCCAGAAACTCCTTTTAACAGACCTACGCCTACTTCTCCTTGATTATTTCTACCGCAAGCATTCAAAATAGTAGTAAATTCATCCAAAAGCATGAATGGAGAAGTTTTTTCTAAAGTTTTAACAATAAAAATAGGGCCAAGCAAATGCTTCAATTGACGTTCATTAAAACCATTATTCAACAAAAATTCAAATAATTTTGAAGTAAAAACAATTCGTTCTTGTTCAGTTAAATCAAAATAAGTCTTCCATTTTCCGTTTATAGTTAAATCAAAACCTAAACTTTTGACAAAAGACAAACAACTCTCATTATTTCCAGTCAATCCAGGAAGTAAAGGATCAGAAGAATAACAAAGCATTGCATTTAAAGGACGATTATTCTTTCCATACAAATTCAAATCCACTCTAGAATCAAGCAGTCCTTCTTTCAAAGCTTTTTCAAAGATAAGCTTATTCAAGCCTCTAAAACCGCCAACTTGCTGATAATCTCCAGTTGCACCTAACAAAGCAATTATTTCTGGAGGAAAGCGTGTTTGAGAAAACTTTTTGAATGCAAAGAAAACAGTTGAAGCAGCACAGGCTTCAAAATCCCCATTTCCATCAAAATCACGAAGATTAACTTGAATAATATTATACTTCAACAATTCGTCTTTTGACTCTAAAAAATTGTGATGATCTAAAATCAGCATTGGAATCTTGACTTTTTTTAACTCTTCAACAAAACCAGATCCCAAATCAACAAAAACTAATTCGCTACAATTTTTTTCCTTGAATAATTTTAAAACTTCTTCAAGAATAGCATAATCTAATCGTTTAACACAAATACTTTCAAAAGAAATTCCTAAAGCTTCAAAACCACTAATACACAAAGTTCCTGAAGTCAAACCGTCTGCATCAAAATGATGAACAATTAAAGGCTTCTTGAATTTAGAATAAACTTGAAGCTGTTCTTCTATGAATGCAAAAAACTTTTCTTGATTAAACAATTTAGCTCAACTTTATACTTTCTCCATTTTCAGGAATTATTACTTTTAAACCAGTTTTATCTTTCAGAAATTCTTGAAATTCATGAAGTTTTTTACTTTCACCATGATTTAGAATTACTGTTTCCAAACCTTGAATTGAATTTACATACTCGTACAATCCAGGTTGATCTGCATGAGCCGAAAAATGATGTTGCTCTACCTGTAGTTTCATATCAACTGTTCCACTTTCGAATGAAAACTTTTTTTCTTCAAGAAGTTTTCTACCCTTAGAATTTTCTGGTTGAAATCCAACTAAAATTATTTTGTTCTTTTCATCATGACAACATTTTTTCAAATAACTAAGAATCGGACCTCCATTAAGCATTCCTGAAGTGCTTAAAACAATACACGGTTTTGCAGCATAAACATCACTTTTAGTTCTAGTCTTTGGTTTGAAGTAATTTTCACTTTGAAAAGGATCTTTAACACTAGTCAAAATTCTATTCTTGATTTCGTCATTCAAATAATTTGCATTACTCCTGTAAATGCGGAGAACTTTGTTAATGCTTCCATCAACAAAAATTGGAACTTTCTTCAGAACTCCATTCTTCATGTGATTATCTAAAACAAATAATAATTCTTGCCCCCTACCAATTCCAAAACTAGGAATTAAAACAATGCCTCCCGCTTCTAAAGTGTCGTTAATGCTTTTGATAAAATTCTTTACTATCGTTTTTTGCGAAGCAAACTTATCTTTATTTGCAGAATAAGTTCCTTCTAAAATCAAATGCTTAGCTTCTTTAGGTGGATTGAATTTATCAAGAAGAGTTGAAGAACGATTGTTAATATCTCCAGAATAAAGTAAGTCATTAATTTTGATTGAAGCGCTACCCAGAATGTGTCCAGCGTCATAAAACATGTCACCATAATCTACCAAACTAGTTTCAGACAACATTTTAGTAACATCTTCATGAGAATAAATTTTTTCAGGAGTAATTCGAACAAAATCATTCAATAAAACTTGAATTAAATCACGAGTAGGTTTAGTGCAAATAATCTTACCTTTAAAGCCGAGTTTAGGCAACTTAGGAAGAAAACCAGAGTGATCTAAATGAGCATGAGTTAAATAAACACTTTTCAAACTTGAAGCTAATTCTTCTGAAATTAAAGGATACTCGTTTCCGCTTGAAACTTTAACTCCACAATCTAGCAAGTGTTTTTCTCCTTCATTCTCCAAGAGTATGCTACTCCTGCCTACTTCACTACCGCTACCTAAAAAAGTTAACTTCAAGGATACCACTATTCAATTAATTACGTAATATTATTGTAGAAAAAGATTATTAAGCACGAAAAAACATTAATAAGATACTATTAAACTAATCTTTAGAGGTAATCATTAAAATGGCTAAAATAATGGAATTAACGAAATTTGAAAAAGCCAGACTCGTAGGAGCAAGAGCAATGCAATTGAGTTTAGGAGCACCACCATTAATAAAAAATGCTGATGACTTTACTGATGCAATTCAACTAGCATTAGAAGAATTGAACAAGGGATCAATCCCATTATACATTGTAAAGAACTAAAAAGCTTTTACAACCTAATTACTATTGTATTAAATGGGCCCGTAGTCGAGTGACTTTCTGAATAGATTATACTGTTTGTGAAAGCTCGAAGTTAAGACATCCGTCTTACACACGGAAGATCCGGCGTTCGATTCGCCGCGGGCCCACTAAAATTTGTTTTCTCTAATTATGGGCTTGAAGAGTCAATACTTCCGCTTGAGAATCCTCTGTTCGGCAATCTAATATTACCACTACAGGTTCCCGAGAAGATAACCCTATAAGCATTGCCAGGAGTCATTGTAGTTACTGGATGATTATTTACATCTCTAACTAAGATAGTGCATGAACTTGGATTTGGAATTGAAATTGTTGAAACTAATACTGGATAAATTCCTACTCCTATTAGAACAGGAGTTGAAGTAGTTGCTGCTGGACCGTCAAAGTCTACTGCAGGATATATTCCTGTACCGGTAATAGTACAATTTCCTCCGTTGACTCCTTTTTGTTCAGGAACTACATAATAACCTTGTAATGGTTTAATGTCTGAATCAGCTGAAACTACGTTCCATGCTTGACTTATTGTTTTAGCTGAAGTTGAAGGATACCAATATTTGCCTCTTGGACTTTTTACTCCATCTGTAGCCGGACCTCTATCTTTAAAGTCAGAGAATGAATGATTGCCTGTTCCTGTTGGATCTCCAGCAGTTTTCAAGCAAGGAGTACTTGAGGTAGAACAAACAAATCCTAATTGCCATGCTTTGCCCCAATCGGTTAAAGTTGAATTTGAAGTTAGTGTTCCAAATGGTTCATTAGTGTAATTCTTTAAGATTACACTAGCATCTCCACCGGAATATCCACTATAGTTTCTCCAGTTTAAACTGCTGATTGCAACTTGACTTGAAGAGTATCGTGTGCTAGCATTGTTTGATGGATGGATTACTGCAATTGTACCGACATCATAAAAGTCATAACCGTTCACGTATTGAGATAATCCTCCGTGAGTACTTCCTCCATAAGTTGTTAATCCAGTGAAATAAGATTCTTGAATTGAAGCAACTGTACCATTGAAAAATCCGGCAGTAAACGTGGAATCTGCAGGATAATAATTGGAAGTAAAGGAAGGTAAGGCACCATTGTAAGATGATCCTGTCTTTAAGAATAAGCAGTTGTTTGTAGTGAAGCCTGCTGTAACTGGATTTCCTTTTTCATCTTTGTCAAATGCAGGAATGCTCACATAAGCTCCAGCGCTTGTAACAGTGTAAGAATAAGATATTCTTGCTATTGTTGGAAGATATTGTTGTGGTCCAGCACAAATTCTGTAACCATCAGTAATTCTTAAACTTGAATTAAGGAAGTCGCTTTGAGTGCTTAAACTACCATATCTTAACCAGTTGACATCTTGAACAGCTTTTGTTGGGAATTTACCCTTATAATTTCCATCAACCCAAACGTTTACTGAATAACTATTATTATCTGGTCCACTGAAAAAGTCTCCGCAATCAGTATCAGGTCTTGTAAAGTAACCAGTTCCTTTACTGCTGCTTGAGGCAGTAGTGTCAATCCATTGACCGCTGCTTTCGTTATAATTTATTTGAGTTAAAGTAGTTCCACCACATCCGTTAGTTGGATTAGAACTCGGCTGTGATGAAGCTCCAAAAGTTCCTCCTGAACCAGAAGGAGAGCCGACAAGCCATTCAGAATTAATTGCTCCAGCAAAAGTGATAGTACAATTATTTGTGACATTTGCAATGTAAGATTTGCCTGCAAGTAATGTTCTACCACTAGTTTCATAACTAGAAGAAGTGTTAGATAAATATTCTACCCAGTGAGTAGTGCTACTGTCATAAGAATATATTTGCAAGCCAGTACAATTAGTAGTTAAATTCGCGTAAGGAAGACCACTAGTTGGCAAGTTGCTTTTAATTACATTTATTGCTTTATCAGTTCCTGTTGGAGCAGCATCAGTTGGAATATCTAAAAGCCAGTAAGGAATACTGAAAGCATTCCAAGATTTTCCTGGAGTAGACTGTAAAGTTACACTATATGAATTAACTCCATAAAGCTTTGAAGGAGTCTTGTAACGTGGATTACTAGAATCAGTGTCTTTAACTTCATAGTCACAACCTCTAGCGCTTGAAACTTTAATGAAGAAGGCTTTACCAGGAGTGGTCTTAGTAGATGTAGTATCCCAGGCAGTACTAGACCACACGCTTGGACATGGAAGTCTATTAGCACAAGTCAAAATATTCGAGAAAGATAATGTTCCTGGATTTGAAGGAGGTGTTCCAGTTATAGCTGGTGCAATTAACACTGGATGACTACTGTTACCTAAATTACAATTCATGTTTTGTATTGTTTCAGGATAACTTGGAGATCCAACTAAATTCCAACCATTATTCAAATGTAATTTAGTCCATTCAGATAAGATTCTTCCTGAAACTACAATTCTACAATCAGCATCAGGCATTATCATGTATCCTTTTAATGGTTTTATGTACCTGAAGTTAGATGCAGTAGCGTGAATATTGAAATCTCCATTTATAGTTCCACCTACAGAAAGTGCGCTCGGTAAAGTTATTGTATTAGAAAGAACAACTGTACCTGTAGCAGGAGTGCTGTTTGGAAGGTTTGCTGAACCAGTACCACTAGTAGTAGCCGCAGAAAGACTAGCACTAGAAGCACTATTAAAGTTCCAATTATCTGCCGCAATGTCACCTGAGTAAGTGCCATCGTTATCAAAGGCCCAAATTCCAGAACCACTTGAAACATTATTAAAACTACAATTGTTTTGTATG
>CABMDW010000051.1 GCA_902385045.1 uncultured archaeon
TATAAGAGAGCTTTGAATAGCCCTTACTCGCAATTTCCAGTTATAAATTTTAAAGGACGAGTAATTGTAACGATTAATATGAAAAAATTGGGAAAAACTTTTTATGAGCAAAAAGACTTATTTCTCAGTCAAATAATTTCAAAGCCAATTTTCATAAATAAGGATAAAAAAATATCAAATGCTTTCGCAAACTTGCAATCTCAAGGAAAAAACATGGCAATTGTTGTAGATGACAAACAAAAGTTTATTGGAGTCATTTCAATTGAAGATTTAGTTGAAGAAATAGTAGGAGAAATAAGATAGAAGAAAGATTTATATTGTTTCCTTTGATTATTTTTTCATTAAATGTTTTTTTGGTGATTTTTTGAAGAAATTATTGACTTTAACTTTAAGTTTAGCTGGTTTGGCTTTTGCAGCTGATTTAGCTGTTCCAGTTGACCAACCGATTTGTAAGGTTTATTCTCTAATTCAAACTATAGCTAGTATTATTGGAGTTATCATGCTCGCTTATTCAGGTTTTCAATTGATTGCTTCTACTGATATGGCTGATCGTCAGAATGCTAAGAATATCATGTTAGGCACTATTATTGGAATAGTAATAATTTGGTTAGCGCCTTACGTGATAGGATTCTTGACTGGAAGCGGAAGTTGCGGATTCTAGTTTCATAATTAGAATAACTTTTTAATCATCATTTGAGTAGTGTATACTATGACGTTGAATGCTGGAGAAAAGTCTAGATATTGTTCTGTTTGTGGAGAATTCAAAGGACAACAGAAGTGCATGAATAAGAATTGTAAAAACTTTCATAAAGTCTAAATATTTAGGCGCGTATGATTTCAATAGGAAGCGGATAGAATTCTTTCTTTTTTGCAATGCTTTCTTCTTTTTCGCTACTTAGGATTTCTATGCAGATTCCAGTATCTAAATTTACTACATCTACTCTGCCAATTTTTCCTTCTGGAGTCTTGAATTCAGCTTCAGTAATAAATTCATGACCTTCTGCTTGAATTGCGTAGGCGACTTCAAATTTTTTCCGTTCGTGTTCTAGAGAATTTCCAGTATTTAAGTAAATTACATTTCTATGATGATTTATTTTGTAATGAAATAATCTTGCGTTTTCATTGCGTTTAAAGTATAAGTTTTTTTGATTCATTGATTGATTAAAATTAATGTTAATATAAACTCAAACCAGACACGTATTTCTCGAGAAATTTAAAATTATTTTTAGCCGAAGGTAAATGAATATACTTCTACTGAATCATTAAATTTTAGTTTTAAGTCATGTCGTTCGTTGTTTGTCAAGTTTACTAATTCGTATAATCTTGGATTATCTAATGTTAGAATGGAATTTTTTACATCTGCTCCTTCTTGTTCTTGACTTATTGGCTTATCGTCCAGTAGAACTGTAATTTTTTCGTTTCCTTTAATTGGTTTTAATACTAAAAATACTTTAGATGCTTGAAAGTTTAATTCGAGAATAGAATTTGGTTGCGGAACAGCATATTCCGATGTTTCATTCCATTGTCCTTGGAAAGCAAAATAGTCTGCAGTAAGTTTTAGTGGTAGAGTGTATTCATTTAATCCTTGAATCATTGGTTCATTTGAATCAAAGTTTTGTCCTCTTGTTAGTCCCACATATGTTTCTTGAGTTAGTTGTTGTGTTGGGGTTTGATCTGTTATATTTTGAGTTAGGTTAAGCATTTTTCCTCCTTTTTCTTGAATTAATTCTCCTATGTGTTTTTCC
This sequence comes from uncultured archaeon, assembly GCA_902385045.1. GTDB lineage: Archaea > Micrarchaeota > Micrarchaeia > Norongarragalinales > CABMDW01 > CABMDW01. The sequence continues at coordinate 1,746 of CABMDW010000051.1, forward strand.
GTTAAATCGTAATCTCCTTCTCCGAAATGAGCTTCTCTTACTATTCCATTTGCGTCTATCAAGTATTCTGCAGGCCAGTATTGGTTTTGATAATTATTCCAAGTAGCATAATTGTTGTCTTGAGCGACTGGATAAGTTATTCCATTTTGTTTTAGAGCATTAGCAACATTTTCGGAATTTTTCTCGAATTCAAATTCTGGAGTATGAACTCCTATGATTACAAATCCTTGGTCTTTGTATTTTGCATACCAGTTTGTTAAGTGAGGTAAAGTTCTTAAGCAGTTAATGCATGAATAAGTCCAGAAATCAACTAAAATTACTTTTCCTTTTAAACTTGAAATAGTTAAATTCTTGTCAGTGTTAAGCCAATTTGTTATTCCAACTAATTCTGGAGCAACTCCATAGTTAGGCAAGTCAAAAGTAAACTGCGTTTGCGGAGTAGTGGTGGGAATATTTTGAGTTAAATTACTTGAATTTCCTTTACTTTCTTGTTTTACATTCTGTAAACCTGATTGCACTATTGAATTTTGTTCTATGCTTGTAGCAAATCCGTTGAAACCGGGCAAAGCATTAGCAAGTTGGACTTGTAGCACTTGATCGTAGCCAGTGTAAATTAGAATTGCAGTAAGTATTAAAATTATTCCAAAAATCTTTTGAATCAAACCTAGGTGACTTGATAGAGCTTTAACTTTTGAAAATAAAAGACTTCCAAATAACGCTAATAATAGTAAAGGCACTCCGATTCCAATAACATAAACTACTGCGATTAAAACTATTTCTAAATTAACGCTGTTAGTCAAGGCAAGTGAAGCTACCGTCGCTAGAATTGGTCCAGCACAAGGACTCCATACTAAGCCCAATGAAAGTCCAGTGATTAAACCCGCAATGAAATCATTTGAGTTGTCACTAGATTTTAAACCAAGTTTATTAGTTAAAAGACCAACGAATGATTCAAGTTTGGCATACAAGCTAGGAATTAAGAGCATGAAGCCCATTAACGCAATTATAACCACTGCAATTAGCCTTAAGACTTGAACATCTAAACCTAAAGATTTTATTAAAAATGAAATTGCTAAAGTAAAAATTAGAAAACTAATGCATAAGCCTAAAACAATTCCGAATGGCTTAGCTTTTGTTTTACTTACAGAAGAAGATAAAACTATGGGAAGTAATGGCCAAATACACGGGGCTAGTATAGTAAACAAGCCCGCTATGAATGCAAATAGTAATAACAGTAATGAAATCAATTATTTTTCACTCAATTAAATTCTACAAGATCTTCCGTTTTTTTCATTATATTTTTGATGATATTCTTCGGCAGGATAAAATTCCTTTGCTTCTATTATTTGTGTTACTATTGGTTTATCGTACTTTTTGCTTTTTTCTAGTGCTTCTTTAGATTTTTGTGCTGTACTCTTTTGTTCATTAGTGTAATAGAATATTGCTGAACGATATTGATTTCCTATGTCTGGCCCTTGTCTGTTTGGAGTTGTTGGATTATGTAAATTCCAGAAGACTTCAAGTAATTTTTCATAAGAGACAATTTTAGGATCATATTCAACTTGTACTGATTCAGCGTGACCTGTATTGCCTGTGCAAACTTCTTTGTAAGTTGGATTTTTAGTTGATCCACCAGTATAGCCTACAGTAGTTTTTATGACTCCTTTGACTTAATCGAATTCTTCTTGGACTCCCCAGAAACAACCTGCTGCGAAAGTGGCTTTTTGCAGGCCGGAATCAGTCTTCTTTGGAGAAATTTTTGCAAGCTTAAGGGCGATAGCGTTAATGCAATAACGCTTTCCGGTCGGGGGAGGGCCGTCATCAAAAACATGGCCCAGA
>CABMDW010000052.1 GCA_902385045.1 uncultured archaeon
AACTAAAGGAATTGCTCCCCAAACTGCGTCATTGTTGTGAAAATCACAAATGTAATTGTGAATTCTTCCATCACTTGGATCGAAGCAAGTAATGCACCAGCCAAGTGAAGCCATTGAACAAGCATTAAAATCTTCCAAGAATTTTTCCACTGAACCAAAATCAGCAATAACTTTCTTAGCAAATTCAGAATTTTGATCAAAAGAACCATCTCCACCTAAATTATCCCAGTAAATTTCATGTAAAATTTGACCTGAAGCATTGAATGATTCTCGTCTTTTCAATTCTCCGTAAGCAGAATAATTAGCATTAGCTTTTGATTTGTCAATTGTTTCTAAGGATTCTTCTATTTCGTTTCTCTTGTTAACATAACCAGCATAGTGAATGTCATGATGCCATTTGTTAAATTCTTCACTAATTCCCTTTAACGCGTTATAAGAGAAAGGTAAAGGTTTAATCGCATGTTTGAAAGCCATAATGTAACCACCGAGATAAAATTAGACTATCAGAGTGTATTAAATTTACGGTAACTTCCTACAAACCATCGTTTGCAGAGATTCAAAGAAAAATTTTCTTTCTTCAAAGACTTTTACTTGAAAACCAAGTTTTTCTAACTTGATTTTTGACTCTTTATTTCCATCCAAGTTCTTCTCTTCATACTCGCTTGAATTGCTCAGACTTGAATTTAATAACAGTAAAACTCCCTTTTCAGTCAAATGACTTTTCACTTCTTTAAGAAATGGCTCTAAAATAAGTCTTCCGTCAATTCCTCCATCAAAAGCTTTATTCAAATCTCCTTTAATTTTTTCTTCCTCGGCAGTAGGCAAATAAGGAGGGTTAAAGGAAATAGTATCAAACTTCAATCCTTTTAGATTTGAAAATAAATTAGTTTTAATGAAATCAATTTTTTTCTTGTGTTTTATTAGTAATGAATTTTTTTTAGCTGTTTTCAACGGAGCTTCACAAATATCTGCAAAAACTACGGAATTGACTTTCAAATTAAGTAACCCTGCAAATCCTGCTATTCCACTTCCGCATCCTAAATCTAAATAGTTTCCAAATGCATTAGCATAAACACAGTCTGCCAGCATTTCTGAATCTTCATGTGGCGGATAGACTTGATCGTTTAATCGTAAATCGTATTCTTTGTACTTAAAGGTTTTAGGAACTTTTTTCTGTCTTTGAATAACAAAATCCATAGAGATTCAACTTGAATATTTTATTATAATTGTAAAATCAATTTAAAGTATGCTTTATGCAGATTTTCACACTCATTCACAGTATGCTTATGCCGTATCAAAGAAGAACAATGTTCAAGGATTTTACGAATCTTCCTTGAAAAAAGGATTAGGATTAGTGTCTACTGGCGACGCCCTTCATCCTGAGCATTGGAAGGAATTAGATAAATTAATTGAAATCAATAATACTGGCTTGTATACTATTCAAGGAAAGCCTGAGGTTAAATTTGTTTTTGGAGGAGAAGTTTCATTGTTTTTCAAGCATGAGGAAAAGCAAAAGAAAATTCACTTATGCTTCTTATCCCCTTCAAAAACTGAAGTAGAATCCTTAAAAGATGAATTGAAAGAATACAATTTGAAGAGTGACGGGCGTCCAATACTAAAAATATCCGTTCATGATTTTTGCAGCAAACTCTTCAAAATTTCAGAAGAATTTACAGTATTTCCCGCACATGTTTGGACTCCTTGGTTCGGAATATTAGGAGAAAAAAGTGGTTTTAATAATTTGAAAGATGCCTTTCAAGAATATGAACCGTTAATTAAATCAATTGAAATGGGAATGTCAAGCGACTGTGAAATGAATTCTAGGATTCCGTTTCTTGAATCCAAGAAATTTCTAGCTAATTCTGACGCTCACTCTCTTGATTTAGTCAGATGGGGTAGAGAATGTAATGCTTTTACTAAACTAGAGTCATATCATAACTTACAAAAGAGTTTTGAATTGAATTCTACTGAATTTTCTTACGTGGTAAAAGTAGATCCAGCCTACGGCAGATATCATTATTGCGGTCATAAAGGATGTGGATACTCCCAAGAAAGCCAAGGAATCTGCCCTAAATGCGGAAAACCATTAATCAGAGGAGTTGCTTCAAGGGTTGATGAATTAAGTGACAAAGTAGAAAGAAAAGTTCAAAAAAACTTCAAAATTTTGCCATTAAAAGAAGTTATTGCTTTAGCTTTAAACAAAAAATCCTCAAGTAAAATTGTTGAAAAGGAACATGAAAAATTATTGAAAGAAAATAACGAATTAAACTGGTTGCTTGAAGCTAAAATTGAAGGAGATAATAAAATTTCTAAAATGATTTTGTTGAATAGGCAAGGAAAAATAAAGTTTAAGCCAGGTTATGATGGGCTTTATGGAATTCCATTCATGCTTTAAAATAATTAATGAAATAAGAAATCAAAAGAGTTATACCAAAAATTAGAGACAAATATAAGAAATATTCAAATAAGTCTTCATTTTTATTCATAAATACATTAAGTAAAACTACTTTTTAAGGATAATTAAAAGAACTTAATCAAATCTTAATGCATCTACTGGTTTAAGTTGTGAAGCTTGGTATGCAGGAATTACTCCAGCGAGCACTCCGATTCCAATTGAAACTGAAAGAGCAACTATAATTGAATTTAATGAAACAATATCACCAAGAGTTCTTGCAAAAGGAAGTCCTCCGACAAGTGATGGCATGAAACCCGATAGAATAGTTCCAAAAACCACTCCAATCAGCCCACCAACTAGACCTATAAGGGCTGAATTCAAAAGAAATATTAATAAAATATCTCTATTACGGCCACCGATTGCTTTCATTATTCCTATTTCTTTAGTTTTTTCTAAAACACTAGTAAACATTGTGTTTGCAATTCCGACAGCCCCTACAATTAAAGAAACTCCAGCTATAGCAAGTAAAAAGGTGTTTAATGAACTTAAAGTGGCAGATCTGGCTTGTTGAATTTGTGCATTAGAAGTAATCGAAAAATCTAAAGTTGAATTAGTAACGTGTCTAGATATCATGAGTTTTTCTTTCATTTTAGCAATTACAGTGGCTAAATCATCTTTGTTTTTGATTTTGACATCAATTGAATCATAATTATCTACAGTCTTGTCTGTAACAATTTGATAAACTGTTTGAATTGGCATGTAAATTTGATTAGACTGGTCATTAAGTATTCCAACAACTCTAAAAGAACTACCTTGTATTGTGAGCATCTTGTTAATGCCTACCGGCTGACTGAAAAATGAAGAAGCTAAATTTCCACCTATTACCACAACATTTTGATCAGTTGCATCAAGAAATATACCCTGAGCTAAAGTAGTTGTAGTAATCTGCCCCCATACTTTAGGGTCAACTCCCGTAATAGAAACTTTACCAGACTTACCAAGATAAGAAACATTTACTTGATCTCGAATATTAGTATCAATTAATGCGAGATCCGGTATCCCTCTTAAAACTTGAACATCAGAACGATCTAAAGTAATAACTTTAGTAGTAGCAGTATCTCCTCCTCCGCCACGACCTCCAAATCCTCCGAAAAAGTTACCTCCACGTGAAAATCCTGGCGTAACAGTTACAATATCTCCTCCAAGATTTAAGCTATTACTTACTGTTTGTTGTAAGCCAGTACCTAAAGAACTTATTGCTATTACTGCAGCTACTCCTATTACTATTCCAAGAATTGTAAGCCAACTTCTAAGCTTACTATGGACTACCATATCAAAGGCATGTCTCAAACACTTGGTTAGCTTCATTATATTTCACAACTTCTTATTTTTTCTTGCCTTTGAAAAGATCTGAATCTTAAACAGAAATTGAATTTAATTTCTTTCCAGATCGGGTATACCACATGTATCCGATAACTAAAACTAAGGCTCCAATGATGTACCATTCATAAGTAACAAAAAAGCTTGGAGTTTGTGCCGCAGCTCCGCCACGACCTCCGAACTTTGTATTTGGGATATTTTTTGTAGAAAGATTTACTTCTTTTAGATTAGTTTGCCTTGCTCCAGTAGTATCAGTATAAGCTATTTGAACAATTAGTGAATTACCACCAAATGAACGAGTAAAGTTAGCAGTCGGATTAGCATTACTATAACCTGAGCCACTATAGTTTCTACCAGTTCTGTTTTGACTGCCAGTTCGATTATTGCTAGAACTCATTGCTTGTAAATTGAAGCTTGCAACAGTATAATCTCCCTTATTCAAATTTCCAATTATAACTGAATTTGAACCTGATACCATCCAGCCGGGTTGTTGAGGAATAATTACTGAAACTGAATTAGCCGGGTTGCTTCCTATATTAGCAATACTAAATGAAGTTTGACCTGCAGAACTTTCAGAAAAAGCAACATCAAAATCCGTTCCTCCTCCTACATAAATTCCTGCAACGGTTGAAAGCAATTTAGTTTGTGAAGAGTTAAGAGGATCTAAATAAGTTAAAGACAAATCTAAAGTATACAATCCAGCAGTTGCACTAGTATCTGCAATTACATCATAAGTAACATCTATGCTTTGACCAACATCAAGAGAAGGAATATATCTAGAATTATCACTAGCTACTGGAAGAATTACTTTATCTGGGTTTATCCAATTAAAAGTTAAATCATTTATTGGTGCTCTTCCAACGTTAGAAATTCTGAAAGTTACATTGTTTTCAGTTCCAGGCACTAAAATAGTCTTATCGATTTGAATTACTTCGGCAATTTGTTGTTTGTTTACTTGAATAGGAATTAACACTTGAACTGGAGCAGCTAAACCGTCTCTATAATAATTCACTGTAAGATTAAATGTTCCTGCAGTAACATTTCTATCAACGCCTACTCTAAATTTAACTATTTTCATGTTTTCAGTTCCCTGATAACCCAACATTGTTCCTATGTTAAAAACTGAATCCTGACCTTGGAGAAGTTGAAATGGATAAGTTGGAACAAATTCTACTTTTACATTTGTAGCATCTGCACCACCAAAATTAACCATTCCCAAACGCACATCTACAAAATCTCCTGCTAATGCTATAGTAGGATCTTGATTTATCAGACTCAAAGAAAGCGCAGGGTTAGTATCCTGTCCAGTATAATCAGCATGAACTTGCAACATCAACCCTAATACTAAAAATATAAAAATAATTGTTTTCTTCATTTCATTTCACCTAAATATTTTCATCTACTTTTACCATTCTCATAACTTTTTACTATTTGCCCATCTTTTAACTCGATTACAGTATGAGCATATTTAGCCAAATTGGCGTCATGAGTTACCATTATAATTGTTTTACCCTGCTTTTCCCACAATTCACATAGAATATTTATGACTTCTTTACCAGTAACACTATCCAAAGCACCAGTTGGTTCATCTGCAAGAATTATTTCAGGATTACTAGCCAAACTTCGGGCAATAGACACTCTTTGCTGCTGTCCTCCTGAAAGTTGTGAAGGTCTGTGGTGTATCTTGTCTCCCAATCCGACAAGTTTTAACAAATTTACTGCTCTAACAAGAGCTTCGTCATCATCATATTCTAAAAATTCTAAAGGAAGAAGTACGTTTTCAAGAGCAGACATCGAATGAATTAAATTATACTGTTGAAAAATAAATCCAATCGTCTCTCCTCTGAAAGAAGCTAAATCAGATTCATTTAAAGTACTAATATCTCTAGATTTAAGAAAAATAGTGCCTTTAGATGGAAGATCTAAACAACCAATGAGGTTCATCATTGTTGATTTTCCACTTCCAGAAGCACCCATTATTGCCACAAAATCTCCTTTCTTTATTTCAACAGTAACTCCTTTCAAAGCCGGAACTTGAACTTCACCCATATCGTAAATTTTCCAAACATTATCAAGATGAAGAAGCAATTCAGATTTAGGCGTACTCATTTTAACCACTCACTGAAGGAGTAGCTCCAGATCTGCGTCTACCTCCAAATCTAGTAACACACAAGAAAGTATTATTTTGAACTTGACAAATTCCAGTAATTGTTCCATTTCTGCCTTGAATAGTGCAATTATTTCCAGCAGTTTCTCCTTGACATGCAGAAATTAATGACTGCATTCTTGCCTGCATGGCCTGTTGTCTTTCTGCTGGAGTCATGTTACCATAATTTCTTTGCCCACCCGCAGCTTGAAGGGAAGTATTATCAGAAGAAACTGATGGATCAACCGATGATTGAGAAAAATCATTTGAATTAGTAGTTGCCTGAGAATTAGAACTAAATATTATGAAGAATATAATTCCCATAATAACTACGCAAACTAAAAAAATTGTTAAACGTTTATCCATTCTAATCCTCTCAGAAACAATACTAATTAATTTTAATTAAAAGCTTTAAAAGCGGGGTGGATGTCACGTCCATCTTTTTTTATATAGTTAAAAAAATAAATAACTATTGAAGAAAAATGTTTCCACATCATGTTGTTGATCTTTTAGATTTAAGTTCCGATTTAATATTTACAGTAACTACTGTAATTTTCTGTTTCCTTATTTACTTAAAAACTAGAGAGAGCTATGAATTAACCAAGTACAAAGGAATCAAATATTTTAGAGATGCCTTTTTGTTTTTTGGAATATCCTATGTTTTAAGATTTTTGTTTAGTTTAACGCTTCTTTCCAGAGTTACGAATGAACTTCTTTTGCCTAAAGGACTAGTCATGCTATTATCAATAATTCTTTTAGGATATTTCAGTACAATGGGAATAGTATACTTAATATTCAGTTTTATATGGAAAAAATTTGACAACAAAAAACTAGAAATTTTCGGACACGGAATTGCAATAGCATTATCAATAGTCGCCTTGTTTACTGCATCACATTTAATGTTGATTTCATTACAAATAATTCTTTTAGGTATCGCATTAATTTTAGGTTTTACTACAAAATTAAAAGTAGGAAAAATGTCTCCAACCAAGGGATTATACTTCCTAATAATTGCACTCTGGTTCATTAACCTAATAATTACAAGTGAAAGATTGTTTACATGGGAAACCGAAGTCTTTTTCCAAATAACATCAATAGTAGTCTTTGCAATCATATATCATAAGATTTCAAAGTTGATATAATGAATAAAAAACGGGATAGACTCGGAGTAATATTCGGAATCCTAAATTACATTAATTTACAACATAATTCTGTGAAACCAACTCCACTACTGAGACATTCGGGATTATCGTCAAGCAGCTTTACAGAATATTATCAAGAACTAATTGGAAAAGGATTCATAAAAGAAATCATAGATAAAAACGGAAAATACGCTACCTTAACAGATAAAGGATTCAAATACCTTGAAAAATACAAGACAATCTTAGGCTTCATTCAAGAATTTGAATTATAAAAAAATACTCATACGCTACTTTAATCAAATATAAATAACTCGAGGTACAAAATATCTTATCCCGTCGTAGCTCAACGGTGGAGCATCCCGCTGTAGCAAGGTCGAGAAAAGGGAACTGTTAAAGCTCTACTTTCGTTCCTCAAAGGAACGGGAGGGTTGCCGGTTCAAAAGTTTTAAAAAACTGAAAGTCCGGTCGACGGGATATGCTTATTTTAAAAAACTATGCCATTTGGATAAATATCCAAAAGAATATAAAAACCCTTAAAACATACTGTAATGTGAATAAATTCCACCACCCCCACACCTACTATAAGGGTCCAATAAATAACCCGAATAACTCCAAACCTAGCCAGCAGCCTAATAAAAAAAGCCTTGCGGATCGGAGTACAGAATTTCTAGGACATGAAAGCATTACTAGTAAGATTTCACTAATTACTTTAGGAATAATAATAATCTGGATTATAATGAAATTTATGTAAACACAAAAACTAAGGAGTTAAAGCGTGTTTTAAAAGTAACTTCTTTTCAGCACTAGCAACTATTTTTCTCGTTCTTTCAATTACATCTGGGTTAACCGAAATGCTGTCAATTCCATATTCAACTAATTTCTCTGAAAATTAAGGGTAATTTGAAGGGGCCTGACCGCAAATTCCTACTTTAACTCCATGCTTATGACATTTTTGAATTACAAGTTTAATACTTTGTAATACTGCTGCATCTCTTTCATCAAAATCATCAGCTACTAAAGGATTATCCCTGTCAACTCCAAGAGTTAACTGTGTTAAGTCGTTTGAACCAATCGAGAAAAAGTCCGCTCCAGCTTCACAGAACTCGTCAGCTAAAATTATGTTAGCAGGAATTTCACACATCATTCCTAATTTAAAATCTCTAGTTTGATGTAATCCTTCTCCTTCAACTATTTTCTTGATTAATTTGAAGTCATCAACTGTTCTAACCATAGGAATCATTAAATGTAAATTCTTTAAACCATATTGTTCTCTAACTTTTCTTATTGCTTTAATTTCTACTTTGAATACGCTGGGATCTTTTAAGTACCTGAAACAACCACGATAACCAATCATTGGATTTTCTTCGTGTGGCTCAAATTCTTCCCCGCCTTCCATACTCCTATATTCATTAGTCTTGAAATCGTTAGCACGATAGATTACCATTTTGTTTGCAAAAGCAGCACACGTTTTTCTTAATCCTTTAGCTAAGAGTTCTACTAATTCATCTTCCTTGCCTTCTGCAATGAATTTCTTTGGGTGTTTACCGATGCTAGCAAATAAAAATTCAGCTCTAAATAAGCCAACACCATCCACATCATGTTTTGAAACTTTTTCAGCCGAATCTGGCTCAGCTAAGTTGACATAAATTTTTGTTCCCGTAATTAAAGTACTTGAAACGTTGGTTACAGTAGTTTGCTCGTGTTTTTCGTTTTGGCCTAAATCAATTATTCCTTCATAAACAACTCCAGTATTTGCATCAACAGTAACGTTCATTCCGTCTTTTAAAACAATAGTGGCATTTCCAGTTCCAACTACACATGGAACACCCAATTCTCTAGATACTATTGCCGCATGACAAGTAATTCCTCCTTCATCAGTAACAATTCCAGCTGCTCTCTTCATTGCTGGAACAAAATCAGGAGTAGTCATTCTAGTAACCATTATGTCTCCTTTCTTTACTTTATATAATTCCTTTAAGTCGAAAATAATGGAGATTGGACCTGAAACTATTCCTGGAGAAGGATTCAACCCTCTAACTAAAACTTTAGCATTACTAAGATCGGCAGTTGTTGAACTTGATGAGGTTGTAGTTGTTTTCTTTAAAGTAGTAATTGCTCTGCTTTGCACTATATACAATTTATTATCTTGCATCGCCCATTCCATGTCTTGTGGCTTTCCATAATGTGTTTCAATATTTTTTCCAATTTTAGCTAATTCAATTATATTCGAATCACTAAGCTTCTGAGCTTTCCATTGACTTGAAGGTACTTCAACCCATTCGTCTCCAGTAACAGCTTTTACTATCATTCGTTTTTGTTCTGCAATCCGCTTTTCCTTGAGAGCCATTGTATTCTTGTCAACGTAATAAGTGTCAGGAGTAATGCTTCCTGAAACAATTGCTTCTCCTAAGCCAAAACCTGCTTCAATTATTAGACTTGATGCATCTTGTGATACCGGATCTACTGAAAACATTATGCCAGAAACTTCACTTTCAACCATTTTTTGTACTACGGCAGAAAGTGCAACCTTATTGTTATCAAATTTTTGTTCGGTACGGTAATAAATTGATCTTGCACCGAACAAAGAAGCCCAGCATTCTTTTACTTTCTGCAAAAGCATTTCGTGACCTTTGACATTCAAGTAAGTTTCATTCTCCCCAGCAAAGCTAGCCTCTGGAAGATCTTCTGCAGTAGCAGAACTTCTTACTGCAACAAAAACTTCTTTTGAAGGATCAAGAATAGTTGACCCACCACAAAGTTTATTGTAAGCTTCATTTAATTCGTCTACCAGATTTTGTGAAATTACTCCTTCGAGAATTGTTTTCATGATTAATTCACTGGCAGCATTAAGTTTTTGAGTATCTTCCATGTCAAGATTTTCTAATTCGCTTTGAATTAGTAAGTCAATACCATTATTTTTAATAAAATCATAATAAGCGCCACTAGAAACAATAAAACCATCTGGAATAGGCAATCCTGCATTAAACATTTCGCCTAAATTAGCGCCCTTGCCTCCTGCAATGTTTAACGAATCTTTAGATAACTCAGAAAACCAATAAATATTCTTCAATTTTTACACCAGATTGAATGAATTAATTCAACAAGTTATAAAAACTTACTAGATAGCGTTTTTCAATTAAAATATATACTTAAACAAACAAATTTTATCCTAAGAAAAAGAGGCGCTTAATATGAGCATATTAGTTTTCGCAGGAAGTTTGAGAAAAGATTCTTTAAACAAAAAATTAGCTAGAATAGTAGCGAAAGAAATTAAAGAAAAAAACTTTGAAGTTGAATTAATCGAATTAAACAACTTTGAAATGCCAATATACGATGGAGACATTGAAGAAAAAGGTTTTCCTGAAAAAGTAATGGAGTTTAGAGAAAAATTTGAGAAAGCAGAAGGAGTTTTTATTATAACTCCTGAATACAATTTTTCTATTCCAGGAGGACTAAAGAATATAATTGACTGGCTTTCTAGAAAAAAGAATTTAATGGATTCGAAAGTCATTGCAATTGGCGGGGCTTCAAATGGACGTTTTGGAACTATTAGAGTTCAAACACATTTCAAAGAAATATTACTATTATTGAATGCAAAAATAATTGGATATCCTTCACTACTAATAGTAAATGGAAATAGTGCATTTGATTCTGAAGGTAATTTAGTAAATGAAAATGATGTTAAGGCAATGAAAAAACTAGTTGAAGTTTTTCTACAACAGATCAAGAAGGACTAACTGCATCTTCAAATATTTTTTTTATTTTTTCGTTTCTAGTTTTAACGCTAAAAATTCCACTTCCAGTAACTGCATCTCTACCGTTCTTTCCCAAACGTCTTCTTAATTTAGAATTCAAAATTAATTCTTCAGTTTTATCGTAAACATCATTAAGAAAACTTTCACTGGGATTCATGCAGAATTTTAATGCTCTTTCAATTCTCTCAGGACTAGTAAGATAATTTTCATCATGAGATCTTGCAGGATGATTAACTAGTAAACCTCCTTTTCCTTTTTCAACTAATTCTTTAAGACCAAAAACGTTTGAAGAAACTACAGGAGTCTGAGCATTGTAAGAATCAAGAATAACTAATCCATAAGAATCTAAGTTAGTCGGATATAAGAAAATGTCTGCCTTTTGATAGGATTTGAAGAAACCGGATTGATCAGAACCAGGCAAGTGAAAAGTAACGTTTTCATTAGAATATTTTTTAAGTAAATGTTCAGGAACATCACCCCAAAAGTCAAGAGTAACATCATATTTTTTGTTAAGCCTATCAAAAACTTTTAATGCTGCAATACCTCCCTTATGATAAAAATTTCTAGCCCCAAAAACCAAGCCTAATTTGTCCTTTCTTTTTTTCTTTTGCTCAATTTTAGTGGTTTCCTTAACAGTATAACTTACGACGCTTTTTTCTTCTATGATTTTGCTTTTAGTAGAATTTATTAAACTATAATAACTTGCATCAGACCACGGTAAAATTCGCCTACAATTCTTATGCTCTAAAGACTTAGTTACAAAATGCAAGTGCTTTTGGCTAGTATACAAATATCTTGTAAGAGAAAAGAAATCTTCAACACTAATAACCCAATGGGAAGAATTATCTAAAATCATTCCATTCGTAGAATAAATCAAATCACAACCGCGTGGATCAATATGAAGAGGAACTGGATAGTGTTTTGTAACAAATTCAAATAAGCTTACTTTGAATTTATGAAACCTACTTTGAATTTCAGTATCTACTTCAGGATATCTTATAATTTTATCATAGACAAAGTCAATCCCTTTAGGAGGACAATCAATTAAACTATAATAAGCCTGATGTGGTCTTCTTCCTAATCTTAAAAAAACTTTTATAGTCATTAAAATCTACTTGAATTTCAAAGAAATTGATTTTACTGCATTCTTGAAGCCAGAAAAAATAATAGTTGCTCCTTTTTTATAACTGGAAGGATTGAAAACATAACTTCTTAAGTAAAACATTTGAAGTGCAAAAAAGTATTTTAGTTTTTTAGGTTGACTTTTATTATACTTCGAAAAAGCAACTTCCATAACTGGCCTAGTTAACTTATATTTATTTTTATCTCGATCAATTAAGGCTTCAAAAGCAGAATAGGGATTAAATCTTGGAATAACACCATTGATTTGTAAATGATAACTTAGATAATTATCTTCATACATGCTCCAAAATAAGCGGTCATCCCACTTATTTTCTTTCCAAATAGATTTTTTAATGATAACACAAGGACCATTAATGAAATAATTTCCTTCCCAATCACGGACATCCATTAAGCCTACTTGAGCTCGTAATTTTTCTTGCAAACCATTTTCGTTTCCTACAATCGTAATCCAATCAAAATCTCGTACATCATCATAAGTCAACTTGTAATTGATTAGAAGGTCATATTCAAAACCAAATTTCTTAAAACCTTCATACCATCCTGATCTAAGTTTATATCGGTCATGGAATATCACTAGATTTTCATATTTCGCACTTTCACATATCAGATTTTTTTTCTTAGTAATCCAACCAAAATTATCAAATTCGCTAAATGGAAGATATTTTATATTTTTCAAGTATTTTCCAGAGTATGTTCCACAAACTATAATTTCATACTGTGGAATTTTTTCATCAAAAATACTTTCAATACATGAATCAATTACTTCATCCCTTCCGCCTTTAGTAATTATTCCAAAAGTTATTGATTCACTAGAATCAACCGAATGAGCTTTTTTATTAAAAACTAAATAAGTATTGTTGTCTTCCGTAATTTTGTCAATTAACATAGAATCTCTAAGATAGAAGCAACATAATGCTTGAAAATCTTGTGGAAGTATTAATAGATTGTCAAAATTAGAAACATTAACAATAATTTTTCCACCTATTTTCAATGCTTTTTGCCATTCCCATAAAAGTATCGGAAAAAATTTTGATTCAGTAGCAGAATTATTATCGAACACGTAATCTAAGTTTGAATAAGTTTTTGGAAGCCTGTAAAGTTGATTAGGTTCCAAGTAAAAATTAGGCAACTTAGTTTTTGGATTCTTACTTACTTCCAAACCTGAACCAGACATGTAAGAAGCCAGAGACGTCATTAAAAAACACTATATTTTATTAACGGCATCTGATTTTAAAAATTCGTTTAAATCTTCAGGGGTTCCTAAACCATGCATTTTTGAAACAGGAATATTGAAAATCTTGATTTTTAAATTATCTAAAATCATTTCGTTATATACTGGACAGACATAGAATTCGTTATTAACGCGTATTCCCTTGGAAATCATTTCCTGAGCATGTTTAACAAAAAAATTGCCTTTACCATAATAGTAAATACCGACTGTAGCATGGTTGCTAATAGGATTCTTTTCTGCAACTTCTACTACATATCCAGTTTCGTCAACTCTGGCAAAAGACCATTTAGGATGAGTGGAATCAAAAGTCAAAATTGCACCGTCAAGATGTTCTTTTCTAGCAAAATCAACTAATGAATCTAATTCAAAATCAACAAATTGATCAGAATTGGCTATGACCATATCGTCATCATTATCAATGTATTCTTTAGCTAGTAAGACAGTACAAGCCGCTCCAGCAGTAACTCCTTCTGTTTGAACTATTTTACAACCTGGAGCAATTAAATTCAGTAAACTATGCATAGCATATTTCTGATAATGTTCTTTTTGAACTATAAAAATAAATCTGTGAGCACATTTTGGGCGTAAGTTTTCTACTACAATTTGAATCATTGGCTTTCCTTTAACTTCAATTAAAGGTTTGGGAAAAGTATAACCAGCCTGTTGAAATCTAGATCCTTTTCCTGCCATTGGAACTACAATGTTTAATACCATTCATATCACTTATTTAAAGAATCTATAAATTCTTTTATTTTAAAATAATTAACGTCATTGTATCCTGAAACTTCGCAAACATAAGCTCCAGAAGCATGTGCAGCTTGAATCCCGTGTGGAGAATCTTCAACTATTACTGCCTCAGTTGGCTTGAGATTAAAATGTTCAAGGGCTTTCAAATACATTTCCGGATGTGGTTTGTGATTCACAACCATATCATTTCCAAGTACAAAATCAACGTATTCAGTTAATCCAGAATAATTTAACATCATGTCAATACTTTTCTTCAAAGCATTAGAACAAACTGCCTGTTTATAACCTTCTTTCTTGAATCGAGCCAACATGTAACGCTTTTGAAAATCAGGCTTACAATGAGCCATTACTTCTTCTCGCGTATATATTTGCTTTAAGTCGTTAACAAAATCTTTCAAGGCTAAAGGAAAGCCTTTTTCCTGAGATAATACTTCTAGTTTCTTTTTTGAAGGCAAGCCATTGTAAAAACCCATGTGTTCTTCACGGGTTATTTCGTATCCAAAAGTTTTCAGCGCTCTATTTAGAGCATCATAGTGCCATTCTGTAGCGTCCACTAAAACTCCGTCAAGATCATAAATTACTGCTTTTATCATATAAGTCATCTGTAACGTATTTTTTGATAAAGGAATCATCTCCTAAGTCAAAAACAAAATCTACTGTAATAATTTTAACTTTATTCTTTAAAATCACTTCATTATAAACTGGGCAAATGAAAAATGCGTTATTCACTCTCTTATTTTCTGAAATCATTTTTTCTGCAGATTCAACAAAAATACTTCCTTTTCTGAAATAATAGAAGCCTGCAGAAGCGTTATTTGAAATAACTTTTTTTTCAGCTACCTCGCTTACAAAATTATCTTTATCTACTATAGAGTAACTGTATTTTGGATTATTGGAACTAAAAGAAGGAATAAAGCCACAGACATTAGTTTCAGAAGAAATTATGTTTTTAAGATTTCCTTTGAAATAAATATCAGCTAAGTAAACAATTAATTCATCATCATTGTTTATCTGATTTTTTAATGTCAACACAGTACAAACCGCACCTTCCGTTGGTTCTTTTAAGATTTTAATGAACGAAGAAGGGTAAAGTTCCTTAAGTTTTTTAGAAAAATTGAATTTTTTATCATGTTCTTCCAAGATTATGAAATAGATTTGAATATTTTTTTCATTAAAAGGATAAGGTAAGTTATCAGTACAAAATCTTACTAATGGTTTTCCGTTTATAGGAATTAGCGCTTTAGGTATTCTTAGTTTTTCAAATCTAGGGTCTTTTCCAGCCAAAGGAATAATTACGTTTAACATTAGTAAATTCTATCTTAAGATATTATTAAAAATAGCATTACTTGAAACTGCAAGGAGTATAATAATCTATTAAATTTAAAGCTAGAATTGGAGATGGGAAATTTTCTAGAGGGAAAGCTACATACATTATTCTTGAATTTCCAACTTTTGATTCAATTATAGCAGGATCTCTATCTTCTCCTCCACTAGAAAGAAAGGCTGGAACATTTGCACCGACACCATAATTTACTCTTACATAACTAGTTAGACCAGAAATAGTGTTTTGAAAACCTCTTAAAGGTGGAAATGTGTCGTCAGCTATAACAAAATCAGTGGTCTTGTTAGTTTCACCAATGTAAGAAAAATGACCTAACTTTCCAAGATCTCCAAAAGCAAGCATATGCATTATTTGCGTCATTGCTTTTTCATAAGAGCCCCCTAGAGTTTTGTTCTTAGTAAGTAATTCATCTATATCTCTTTGAGTTAATTCTACTTGAGAAAGAGAATTTCCAGTTATAATCACTTTACCTCCAGCTAACACATAATTTACAATATCAGTTAATTCTGTAGGGGAAACTGTTTGAGCCTTAGTAAAAATTAATAAATTATATTTAGAAAGCAACGGGCCAGAAGAATCCTTTAAATCAAAAGTATCAAGACTTAGAGCTTTATCTCGATAAATTTGATTATACAATTGCAAGTACTCTGCAGGAACACTTTGACCAGTCAATTTAGAATACAACATATTGTAATCTCCAGATCCATTAGTACTGTAAACTACCGCAATCCTATCCCTACCTGCAAT
>CABMDW010000053.1 GCA_902385045.1 uncultured archaeon
CAAATGGGTGATGATTGATAACGGTCTTTGGATAATCTAGAGGCTCAATCGTGTCATGATAGAAGTTAGTCCCTAGAACATTCATCCCAACTTGTTTTCCATCTAGAATGATAACTTTTGAAATGTCATATGGTTGTTTAATTTGTTTTAGATAATGTTTTAGAAACTTATCTAAATGTTTATATGGCAATGATTGTTTTGAAATTGGCTTGGTTGTTTCTTCTATATCATCATGTCTATTTAAAATCAACTCAATTGGAACATAGATGTCATCTTTTAGAAGTAAAGCATAGCAAAAGTTGTTTTTGTTTATGTATTTCATCTGAACTTTAGCATGTTTGATAATACTTTCATATGAAAATATACCTTTAGTTATGGCTACATTACCATGAATTGAATCAAATAACTTACCATCATCAAAGATACTTTCAAACTCTTTTGTTTCAACGAACTTGTCATAGTGAATTTTGATAATTGGATATAACCCCATTTTGTTTCTTAGAAGTAAAATAAACCTTGGAGGAAACAATTGTCTAACTGATATAGACATACGCAGTATCTCATTTAGTTCTAAAAGGACATTTCCATCATGTTCTCTAAAAGTAATTGTAGTAATGCCGTTTTCATATAGTTGAGATTCGTTCATATCAAATGAAGTGGTAAATTTAATGATTGATTGAATTGAGTTATCTTCCATACCATAGATGACAAATTTATCTTTCTTTGATTTTAGAAATGGAGATAGAAGTTTCTTTAGTTTAGTTGGTAGTTCTGAAATTCGTCCTTCTGATACATCTTTTCCATAAGATAGGATGTAAGATTTAGATGTGGTTGTTGGTTTAGCTGATGTATATGGTGGTTGTAAGCAATTGTCCTTAATCTCTCCAGCTATACTTCCTGTTTGAATGGGTTTCTTTTTACAACATGGAAGACAATACCCAAGTGGATGTTTGTTAATTTGAAATTGTAGATATGGATATCGGTTTGACTTACACGTGTAATATTCTTTCTTCTTCTTTGTAAAATTCCAATACTCTGTAGCATTTGGATATTTACTTAAATCACTTTCTGCTACAATTGTTGGTTGTCTATCTGATTGGCAAAGTTGAGCATATACTGGCATGTTTTCATCATATTTCTTTAAATCAAACAAAACTGGGTCTGTCTCTTGTAAAAGTTTTAACTTCTTAGAACCAGTTATAGGTCTTTCTATTTCATACTTCTCTAAGTTAGTTGGCGAAATCTTTCTTTTCCCAATTAGTTCAGTGATACCAGATATAACAAATCTATAGATTGTTTTAAGTTCTTTAAACGTGCTGGATTCAATCTCAATTTTAATGTCATTTAATCTTTTAGTTATAATTACCACATATCCACTATAAGCTCTTAACCATTTTCTATCCTCTATATCATCAGTTAGATAATCAAAGTTAAATGATTGGTTAAATTGTGTTATAGACTTTCTAAACCAAAAGTTATATGATGATACTTTCTGATATTTGTTTCTTTTGATAATCTTTGCTACAGCATAATCCTTTAGCTTATCAATAAATTGTTTCATTATATCAGATGAAATTGATTTGTTCCAAAATGTGCTAGATATAAATCTAACCTTAGCCTTAGATATATCAATTGTCGTTTTAAACGCTCCTCCAAATGAGAAGACTAGATAACTCAAATTGTTTATATAGATGATTAATGGAGTTATAATTGTTAGCATTTCTTCCACCGCTTGCTCAAACTCTATCATATCTTCATCTTCCCAATCACCTTGTAGTTGAAGATTTCCATTTCCAAAGATAGTTAATTTCGTTATCTTCTGTCTATTCTTATATGGTATGATGTAAAAATAAGTTATGGTGTTTGGTTCTTGTGATATGATTAGTTTATCTAAAAGTTCTTTATCATCTTTAACTGTATCATGTATTTTGCTTATGTCAATGAAATGAACTCCATGCTCACTGCTAACGTTAAAGTTAGATAAGATAATTGGCATTTTTTTATCTGTTTTAGACATATCAAACAGATTTCGAATGTTGATATGGTATAGAGACATTGGAGGAACTGTGATGTCAAGATGAGTTATGTAAGTTTTTAGAGTTGTTGGGTAAGTTGTTTTATAAACCATATTCATGATTGTTTGCTCTTGAAGATATTGTGCTGTTAAAATGTTTATCTCTGGTAGTAGTCTTGGGTATAATGCTAAAAGTTGAGTTTTGTCAAATAAAACATACTGGATGTTTGATACATTGATGTAAGGGAAGAACTTGCTTACCGAATTAGCAAATAACTGTAATTGAATTTTATCTTTGATGACTTGTTCTAAATCTTCATCTACCTTTAGACAATCAAACAAATCAACCACATAAATTCTTTTGATTAGAAAGTCAGACTGAGCAAGTAAGGTAAATGGTTCTTCGTCTGTTATTTCAGCATCTTCTATAGAGAATGCTTTATCTATTGGAAAATCATGTATGAAATCTGTTGTTTTAAACATATCACGAATGTTAATTTGAACTGGATTGTCATAAACACTAACACTATAAGTTGGGATTACTTCTTCTTTATCAATGTAAAACACATGCTGACGATATGGTTCTATTCCAGTTGAAAGATAGATTTTGTTTTTAACATCTATAAAGTTATCTTCTGGATACAAATTTAGTTTGGAGTAGATGATATCTGGATTTTTTGATTTGAATGTAAAATCTGTAGCACCCACTTCTTCGGTTATATCAGCAAATAATTCATCATCTTCTTGACCACCATTTATCATCAATTGAAAGATAGCTCCGCCTAACCCACCACTTGTTGTAGTTGAACTATCAATTGGTTCATCTGGAAATTCATTGATATGATACTTATCTAACTTAGATTTATTTTCTTTAGATAATGCTGTTTGAACCTCATGTGAGATATCACCTGTAAAAACTAGCTTTTTATATATATGGTTTTGCTTAGGGTTATAGAAATAAACGATAGGAAAATCATTTAAGTAAGGATTATTTTTTTCCATTGATATATAAAGTAATGAAAGTCTTATTAGCTTTAGCTCTAATTGTTATTATTATACTTATCATATATGTTAGCAAACAGATTATTTCACCTTTACTTGGCCAACTACCAGATAATGATATAACTCAAGAGATGAAAAGAAGAATAAATAAACTTCTGGTTCATTTGATGACAAATATAGACCAATATAACAAAAAAGAAAGAGAAGTGATAGAGAAGATTTGGAGAAATTATAATGATAATAATATGAGAGAAAACTTGGATCCAGACCCACCACATGATACAACTTATATCATTGGTAAGGGTTCAACAATTGCTGTTTGTCTCAAGCAAATTCATAACATTGATACTTTAACATTTGTTATGATACATGAATTATCTCATATGGGCTTAGCTGATATGGAACATCCTCTAGAATATTGGCAAATCTTCAAGTTCTTACTCATTGAAGCTACTAAAATGAACCTTTTAAACTGTATTAATTATTCTAAGTATCCAGTGAAGTATTGTGGTCTTTTATTAGATGCTAATCCTTTATTTTCTGACCATGTCAAACCAATCTAAATTAAATACCAAAATATACATAGTATAAAATAATGGACGCAACACAGATTACATTTACTAAACTCTTAAAGTTATGCTCTGATGCTATAAATGGAGATGAAAAGGATGTTTCATACGCTGATAAAATTCTAATCATCCTTCAACCATTGTTAGACACGAACTTCATTTTTCCAATTCTTTGTGCTAAGCTGTGTATCAGAAAGAAGTCTCCTAATTTACATGACTATCTAGATAAGATTTTAACATATGATTTAGTTAAGCAAGGAAATGACAACATTAACGGAGAGATTATTAACTTGGTCAATGGAACTCTCAAAGTTGAAACAGACCAAGAGAATTATATAGTTCAACATATTGAGTATGCTAAGAAGTTCTTAGATAAGTATCAGTCAGAAGACGGAGATAAGCAAGAAATAAAGGATTTGAAGAATAAGATGAGGTTTAATATAGCTAAAGTTATAGCTCATACCTATATCTACATTTATCACAAGAATTCAGAAGGTAAGAAGTTCTTTAAAGATATATGTAGAGAACAGGATAACAGATTTGTTGGGTTGGTTTTAGATACAGTC
>CABMDW010000054.1 GCA_902385045.1 uncultured archaeon
ATAATTAAAACAAGTTTTCCTTTTCTAAAAGATCCACTTTATACTTGTAGCGTGACTAATTTAGCCAAAATTGCGGATGCTTTGGGATTAGTAGGAACAAGTCAAACAGTATGTCAAACTGCAGATGATACGATTAAATATATTCCTTATCTTGAAATTGGTGCAAATGGCTTATCTCCGGATGTTCTTCCAAGAACTACTTTTGCAAGATGTTTTCAACCAAGCACAGGCTTGCCTTGCAAGCCAGTTTGTAGAACTAAAAGTGCATTAAATTTAATTGTAGCAAATAACAATCAGTATGAATTATTTGAAAGAGATGGAGTTTCATCTTCTTGCACTATTGTGCCTCCGCGTATGGTTTTTGCAGATAATTATTCTGTAGCACAACTACGTGATTTGTTAAGGAGTCAAAGTGCTAATTCATTATTCAATAATTATGATACTGTTGTTTTAACTCAAAGTTTATGTGATTATGGTTTTGATTTTACTAAATTAACTACTGGCTTGTTCATTAGTGATGCTGAAGCTAGCAAATTGTATTTTGGAATTAATTCAGATGATTCTGTCGGATCTTTTCTGTATGATGCTTCAAAGACACTTTGTCAAGATGTAAAACCAGATGTAATTCAAACACTAAATACTAGATATTTTTCAGCAATTTCAACTGTTGTTCCAGTTCCTTCTATTCCAGGTTAATTACCTATATTCATGTGGCCTAGGAACATAGAATCTATCAAATTTGTGGGGATGCGTTTCTTCAACTTTGGTTTTAGCAGATTTTTCAAAGATTTTTTCAAATAATTCGTATTTGTCGACTATTTTTTTTACTGCTCTTTTCGTACAAATTTTGGATACTTTCTTGTAAACTGAAGTTATTATTTTATCCTTCTTAGCATCATTTCCTTTAATTTCGCTGTATGATCCGTTAATGGTTTTTTTTACTTCAAGAACTACTTTTTTAATTCGTTTTCTTCCTTCATCCAATTCTTTCTGTTTAAAACTAGTTTCTGATAATCTCAAATATCTTTCTTCCCTAGCGACAAAGTCAACTAGTAATTCTAAATCCAGATCATCCATTGAAGTATTAACACGTTTTGTTATTTAATGCTTACTGAGTTTTTTTTATTTAGTTTTCTCTAATTAATTTTTTATATTCTTCTACATCTGGCTGGTCGAAGGCATTAATTCCTAATTCTTTTGCTAATAACATGGTTTTAATCATTTGAAATTGCATTAGTAAACCAATTTCCTCAGGAGTTTTCGAAATTCGCAGTGTAGAATAAGGAATTTTTTTCTTGTCAAAAGATTTTTGAACTGCAGTTTGAATGTTTCTCATTGTTTTTTCTAGGTCTGCATCACCAATTTTACTTGAAGTATTTGATTCTATTTCGTAGAAACAGTGGAAAAAGTTTTCAGGATGCGAATAAAACAATTGTGACATAGAATGTAAATCCGTAGTCCCTATAGTGACCATTGGAATTATTTTCTTTTTAGAATTTTTCTTTGATAAGCTTTCTGCAGTAAGTTGTTTTAACCATTTTCCATAATCCTCAAAGGAATTAGAAAATACAAAAATATTTTCGACATCTTTTTGTTTATTTAAACAAGCTAATTCAAAAGAAACAGAATCAATTATTTCATTATCTAATTCCATTGCTTTTTTAGCTCCTTCAAGAATTTTTTTAACGTCAATTCCTTTGAAAGCAAGAGGAAATAATCCGACATTAGAAAAAACAGAATATCTTCCACCTACAGTTTTAGGAATTTCTAAATAATGACATTTATTTTCTAAAGCCATTTCATGAAAATTCGTTTTTTTATCGCTTGTTAAAATGATGTCTTCTGGGGTCAAACCATATTCTGTCAATTTTTCAATCAAAAATTCAAGATTTTGCATCGTCTCTAACGTGGTTCCTGATTTTGAAATTCCGTTTATACAAACTTTTCTCCCATGACGTAATTCACCGATGGCTTTTTCAAGAATTTGGTTGATATTATCGGAGTCAACCGTATCTGCATAAAGAATCTGTTTTTGTTTTGATCCGATTAGAATATTTTCAATTGCCTTAACTCCTAAATTAGATCCCCCTATTCCGACTAAAATTAACGTAGAATAGTTAGAGAACTTTTTTGAAAGATTTTGACTTTCATTCAAATATTTGGTTTCATAAGGAAGAATTGAACTAGATTCATTTGAGGAATAGTCTTTTTTTTGAGTTATTGATTTTATTTTTTTTAAATAGTCCTTATTTTTCAACTTGTAATTGACTTTAGGAAGAGTTAATTTCATATTTTAGGCCTATTTATTTTATTCAAGTTCCATTTCAATTCCGCCAATCCATTCGGCAATCAAATTGTATAAGAATGCTTCTATTGCTACTGCTACAAAACCAAAAGCTCCATAAAAAATAGGTAGAAGTATTACTGCAATCCAACCGAGAGAACCAAGTAGCGCGCTTCCCATTTTTATTCCAGTAGCGGTTCCTATGATTCCTATCATAATTCCTACAAGCAATCCTACTACTGCTCCAATAACGGCTCCGATTTTTGCGCAGGATAAAATTCCAAGACTTTTAATTTTTACACTCGCCTTTGCCATTAACATCACTCTTATTTATCAGAAAGCGCAATTATAAAAATCAATGTAAATCAAAAGCTTTTTTTGTTTAAACTTGTTATTCTTTTTATGCTAGAGCAAAAGACAATTATTGACCGGGCTATTTCAAGTCATAATTTATTAATTTTAGTTGGAAATGCTAATGTAAAATATTTTGGTCGTGCATCTTCAAAGTTGAGTAATGGAGACCGACTGGTAATAGTGAAACCTGACGGTACATTTCTAGTTCATCAGAATTCAGGAATGAAAGCAATAAATTATCAAGGTCCAGGAAGTACGGTCAAAACTTTCTTATCCGGAGACAAATTAATTTTAAAATCAGAACGTTTGAAACCAGTTCATGAATCTATTGAAGTAGAATTCACTGGAAAAATTGAAATTCATTCTTTTCCAATGCATGACGATAAGAAAATAAATGTTATAGGTAGTGAAAAACAATTAGCAATACAATTGGAACAAAATATGGGTTTTATTGAAAAGAATTTAAAAATTTTAACTAATGAGGCAGACGTAAAACGAGGTTTTATTGATTTGCTTGCAGAAGATGCTGAAGGAAACTTAGTTGCAATAGAATTAAAACGAAGAAAAGCTGGATTAGATGCCGTTACGCAATTAGAGCGTTATGTCATGGAATTGAGAAAGAGAAAAAATGTTAAAGTTCGAGGAATAGTTTGTGCTCCTGGAATTACTCCAAATGCTTTGAAGCTTCTTGAATCTAGAGGTTTTCAGTTTTTTAACTTAAAGTATGATGCTTCTCAAATGAACGTGCGAATTGAAGGATTAGAAAAGAAACAGAACACCTTAGATTTTTATTAAGGATTTATTTTTATTTTATAACTTTCACAATTATTTAATATGGTTAGAAAAGTTCCTTCAACAATTCATGCTATAAGTAGTTTGAAAAGGCAAGGTTATGCAAAAACTCTTTCAGAGGCAATTGAAACTAATAAAAAAATTATTGAGTTAAACAGAACGTCTTTAGAAAAACTTGAAAAAGAGCTAAATGATTTGGAATCTTTATTGGTTTCAATAGAAGAGGAACGCAAGAAATTATCTAAAGAGCGAATTCATGTTTTTGAAGATGAAACTAAAGAATTTTGGGATGCTTATTGGAAAAACAAAATAAAGTCTTAATATGTCTCACGAATTAATCGAAATGGATGAAATGCTCATATTGATAGGGTTTGTTTTAATTATTTTCAAGGCGTGGACGGTTGGAATTGGTTTAATTGTTTTTGGAGTAATACTTCATTTTTTAATCCATGCTTCTCATGGTGGTGAAGCTCATCATTAATTTTTCAGTGTTTATATGAGTGAAGCAATAGAAATTCTTGAAATAAGTGAAATTTGTTTGATATTAGGAATAGTTTTAATTATTCTCAATTTTGTAATTATCGGACTGATTTTGTTTGGATTTGGATTCTTCATGCATTCGGTTGAATTAGGTCACATTAATATTTGATTTTTAACCTACTTTATTTAATGGATTTTTTTCTCAATTTGACTGAATACGACGAAATAATAATGATTATCGGAGTATTGCTTGCTATTTTTGGTTTTTGGGTTGTTGGTTTAATTTTAGTAGCATTTGGTCTGCTGATTTATTTGGTTGAAATAGAAGCAATTAATTTTTAGCGAATACGAAATTTAATTCTTCTCGAGTTTTTAATCCATCATATTTTACCTTCCACAAGTCGTCAAAAAACCATTCATTTTTATAATCCTTAAACAATTCTTCTACTTCTTTTTTTGTAAAATAATGAGTGAGTATCCCCGTATGTCTTTTGAACGTATTTTTTTCTACTTCAACTCCTTTCATTCCAAATCTGAAATCGCTGATTCCGAAATCTCTGAAGTATACTTTTCCATTTTTCTTTAGCACTCTAGTGATTTCTTGAATTATTTTCTTTCTTTCTGCTTCTAATTCATGAGCCAAAACGTGAAAGCAAATTACAAAATCGAAAAATTCGTTGTCGTATTCTAGATTTATTGCGTTCATTTTTCTTATTGTAATTTTTTCATTTGCTGGAACGATTTGCTTACATAATTCTACTGCTTTTTCAGAATAGTCTATTGCATGTATTTCTAAATTTCTGTTCGTTAATGCTAAAAGCGTTTTTCCATTGCCACACCCTAGTTCCAAGACTTTACTGTTTTTTGGAAATCCGAATTCAAAATTAGTTATACCTTTCCACAATTCTTTTCTTTTGGAATAATCTTTGTTCCAAGCTCCTTCAGTCAAAGCTATAACCTTTATTTGTGGAAAATTTCAACTGCATCCCTATTTTTCAAGATAGTGTCTTTTCCAATTAATTGTCTAGTTTTAACATCAATTGCTTTGATGAAACCATTTCCAATGTCTGAATGTAATTTGAAAGCAAAATCTAAGGCAGTTGCTTCTGGTGGCATAAGGAAGCAATCTGGTAAAACATTTCCATATTGGTCTGCTAGGTTTTTTGTTCCTGCAGGAAAGATTGCCTTGTATTGCAAAACGTTGAAAACTGCATAATCAAGTATTTTTTGAACTCCTGTTCCATCCAGTTTCGCTAGAACGTTTAATTTAATGTAATCTAACCCTTGTTTTTGTTGTTCACTTAATTCTTTGAGTGCTTTGAAGTCTTTATTTCCAGAATAATATTCTAGTGAGCCATCTCTTGCAGCTTTTCTTAAAGTTAATTCTGAAATTGCAGAGCATCCGATAATTATTTTATCAGGATAAATTTCTTTTATTCTTTTAATATTTTCTAAGGCTTGTGGTTTGTCTGCCTTGTTTGCAGCAATAATTATTGGCTTTGATTCTTCACGTATTTTTTTAGAAAAGTTCTTGTAATCTTCATCAGTCCAGTCAACTAGTTTTTTTTCTCCTAGTTTACAATAGTCTGCTGCTCTTGCAACTTGTCTTTGAGTGACTCCTATCCCGCTTAGGCCTTGACTCATTGCTTCAATCATTTTTGCTTTAGACTCGTAAGTCATTCTAGCTATTTTTTTAAGATTCTTTTGAATTATTTGATAAAACCAAGTATTCAATTCTTCCTCTAAGAATTCAACGTCTTTTAGAGGATCATGAGTACCTGGAGCAACGATTTCTCCCTTCTCATTAGTGCTTCCTGAAGCATCTACTACGTGAATTAGAACGTCAGCTTGCCGTAAATCATCTAGGAATTGGTTTCCCATCCCTTTTCCTTGTGAAGCTCCTGGTACTAGGCCTGCAACATCAATTAGTTCTATTGGAACATAACGGATGTGATCATGACATAGACCACTTCTTGGATTACATTGAGTGTTTAATTCTTTGTCAATGCATTCCACTCTAACAAAACCTATTCCTTTGTTAGGTTCGATAGTGGTGAAAGGATAAGCTGCTATAGCTACGTCCATTAGTGTTGCTGCGGCAAAGAAAGTGCTTTTCCCAGCACTAGGCTTACCGACTAGACCTATTTGCATGTAATATTATTGATGGTGGGAGTAAATAAGATTTTACTTTACCATTTCAACTCTAATTAGGTTTGTAGATCCTTCAATTCCTAGTGGAAATCCTGCAGTAATGACTATCAAGTCATTCTTTTTTACTTCATTGTATTTTTTAGCTTCATCTATTGCTTTGCTTAGTGATTTTTCATCTAAAACTGGAAAGTTTATTTTATGCGGAAATACTCCCCAAACTAATTCTAAATGTTTTAACGTGCTGTCTTTCCTAGTTAATGCAATGATTTCTTGTCTTGGTCTGGCTCTTGAAACTCTTCTGGCACTAAAACCTCTTTCTGTAGGGGTAATGATTGCTCTAGCGTTTAAGTGTTCAGCAATTTCAGCAGCTGCTCCAGCTAATGTAGATCCAACATCTAAAAATAGAGGTAATTTTGCACTAATGGTATTTTTTTCTGCTTCTCTACAGATTTCATTCATTATTTTAACTGCATTTATGGGGTATTTTCCATTTGCAGTTTCTCCTGAGAGCATTACACAATCTGCTCCGTCTAATACTGCATTTGCTACGTCACTGGCTTCTGCTCTAGTTGGTTGTGGATTCATTGTCATTGATTCAAGCATTTGAGTTGCTACTATAACTGGTTTTCCTGCTTCATTGCATTTTCTGATTAATTGTTTTTGAATTAGTGGTACTTTATATGTGGGAATTTGTACTCCTAAGTCTCCTCTTGCAACCATTATAGCGTCTGCCTCTTTGAGTATTTCGTCAAAGTTTTCTATTGCTCGAGCATCTTCTATTTTTGCTATAATGTGGATTTTTTCATTAATCAATTTTCTTAGTAATCTAATATCATTGGCTTCTCTTACGAAACTTTGGGCTATAAAACTAAAATCATTTTTGACTGCAAATTTAATATCTTCATAGTCTTTTTTAGAGAAGACTGGTAATTTTACATGTACTCCTGGAAGATTTACGTTCTTGTTACTGCTGATAGCTCCTCCGTTTTGTACGAGGCATGTTAGTTCTTTTCCATTGTTTTCAATTATTTTTAAGTCAATTAAGCCGTCTGCAATTCTAAAGTGAATTCCTTTGTTTAATTTCATTAAATCTGGATAATCAATATAGAATTTTTGTGAGTCTCCAACAATCTTTTTATTAGTTATTTTTACTAAGTTGTATTGTTTTAAAATCGTTTTTTCTTTGAAAAGTCCTGTTCTTATTTCTGGTCCTTTTGTATCAAGTATTAGCGGAATGTTTGGATTTATTTTTCTTAATATTTTTAATCTCTTGACATGTTCTTCATGGTTTCCGTGACTCATGTTGAATCGAGCCAAGTTCATTCCATTTGCAATTAATTCTTTTAACGTTTTTTCATCATTAGCCGAAGGACCCAGAGTGCAAATGATTTTAGTTTTTCTTTTCATGCCTTTAAACCTTTTGTGAAGAAAATATTTACTTGAACTACTTTTAAAAATGTTGTGAAAATTTAGTGTGCGCAATCTATTACGCTGTTTACGAAGTTGCAGTTGCAAAGACTGTCGTTAGTTATTTGTTTTGGACTTATTTCACTATTAATGTCACTTAGGAAGTTTTGCACTCCTGGACTAGTAACTTTGTCTGTTGAAGCAGTTTGTAATGCTTTTAAGAAGTAAGTTAGACTCGGTTTATCGTATTCTTCTATACTGTTTGCTGGTCCGCTACTTGTTTTAACTCCTGCATTAGCTATCCATGCTATGAGTCCGTTTACGCCTGTTGGTAATTCTGAACTAGAAATGGAAAATGCAGTATTGTCTATACTATTTATGTTAGTAATAAATCCTTTTACTAAACTAACATTTCCATCCCATTTCATTTTTACTGGACTTGAACCAGTATTGTCAACATAATAAAACGGTAGGCTGTTTCCTTGAGCATTCGTTAATGTTAATTCTTTAGTTAATGTTCCTACGTGAAGTATTCTGAAGTTGACCTTTAGATTTCTTTTATCATATCCGCAGTAGATTATTGAAATTATGTCTTGCCCTGAAGTTACTGGACAAGTCTTAAACGTGTTTTGAATATTTGGTCCTATTCCATATATTGTTGATTGCAATTTGTCAGTATTATCGCATGTTATTAATACTGTTTTTTCTTTGCTTGGCAAGTAACTGAAGTTTACTTGGACTCTTGGATAACTATCAGTAAAACCAATTATTGCTCCGGTAGTAGGGTCGTTCTTGTAATTTCTTTGACCATCTATTGTTAGATTACGGATTTGATATAATGGACTTTGATAGTATGGTTGATCTGGAATAATGGTATCTTGATCAGTAAAGAGATTTGGTGCATAAACTGGATATTGTGTTGATTCAAATGAAACATCACATTGACCTCCAGCTGCATATGAACATGTTTGTGCAGTGTATAAACTATTTCCTATAATCGTTTTGAATAGTATGCTAGTGACTTTATCCGTACCATTTAGATTAATTCTTTCGTAAATATGCCCTACTCCTTGAGTGAAAGTAGTGCTAAACCATTTACTTAGGCTTGAAGATTGAAAATCTCCCCAGATTGTTCCAGCAGGTTCATTTATCGTATCAAAAACTCCTGTTGAGTCAGTAATTTTTCTCTTAACATTGACAGTATAGTCAATGAGTTGTGAATAGAGGGTTTCAGTTTGAGCTAATTTAGTTATTCCTTGAGTTGATATGGTTGAACTTGAAATGCTTGTTTTTTGGCCATTAATCAATAAATCAAATTGACAAGTAGTACAAATAGGGATTGTAATATAGTATATTCCGGATCCATAATTCGTTAAATTATATGGTGATTGAGAATCTCCGGAAACTGTTATTTGAACGGTAGCAGAATTTTCTTGAACAGTACTTAGAATTGTTCCTTGATCAATATCCTTAAGTTGATCTGTAACATTTACTTGGAAGCAGTAGTTCTTAGTATTATCACAACTTGTAGATAACTGGTTTCCTGTTGATATTGATGATGAATAACCTATATTTCCAATGTTTCCGTTTCCATTATATGCTTGAACATCCCACTGTGGAGCAAAGAGAACTGATTTGTTAAATGCTTCTTTAATGTCGTTTCTTTCTTTGGAGAAGAAATTCCAAATGGTGATTGGAAGTGATATTGCATCTCCAAATCCTGCAGTTAAAGTATATTGATATAATGTGAAGTAATCTGTTTCATATCCCGGTTGGTTTGTTTTTTGACTCCAGCTAAGATTTGAAGTGAATTTTCCTCGTGGATCATTGCCATAATCCCATTGTTGAAGTCCAGTATAGCCGAGACTTGCAACTACTGTATTTCCTTGGCCTTGAGATACTGGATAGCCATATTTTGCATTGGTTCTATTCCAGGTCTTGAAATTAGTTGTTGTTCCATATAATACGCATGAGCTACTCGGATCATCATAAACACTTCCTATTCCATTGTATTTGTCATTCCAATTTGCAATTGCATTATCAAATTGTGTCCAACTAGTCCCATCTGTACTAAGGAAGTTACAACTAGTATCGGTTTCACTTCCTTTATTACCTGTTTTAATCGTAGGTGCTTGGTTCCCATTATTGCCACTTGAATAATTTGTGTAAGTATTATTTTCATCTTTTATGAGTACTCCAAAGCAAGTTC
This sequence comes from uncultured archaeon, assembly GCA_902385045.1. Lineage (GTDB taxonomy): Archaea > Micrarchaeota > Micrarchaeia > Norongarragalinales > CABMDW01 > CABMDW01. Next base: position 9,678 of record CABMDW010000054.1, read on the forward strand.
CTTGATATCCTCCTGCGGAAGCATTGTAATCTAATATTATTTCTGATCTGTTGTTTCTTAGAGCTACTGTTGCAGATGATCCTGTTCCAAAACTGGTATCATATACTAGTGCATTTTGACATTGATCTGCTGGGATTTCAGGAGGAGTGAATTTTAAGACTTCACATGTTCCTGTAGCGTGATCAAAAGTTTTTCCATCTGGACATCTGTTATCGTCGCCGATACTATTGAATGTTAGATTTAAGCTTGCAGTTTTTGTTCCTGAAGTACAAGTTATAGTATAATTCGAAAAGTATTTGGCTTTAGGTCCTTTGTTTATTGTAACCGAATATTGTTGTGTTTTACTAATAGTATCGTTAATGTTTGAATCTATTCTGGCATCTCCAGAAGTAATTCCTGCTTGAACTGATGTTGGTCTGATTTTTGGTCTTACTGTAATGTTCATATTTGTTGGAAATCCATCAACCATATCCCAGATGTTGTTTTGATTAGTCGAGTCTACTCTTATGCTTGGTTGATTGTTTAAGCCCAAATCTATTTGTACTCTGCATACTTCACTGGATCCTGGACAAATTCTAGAATCTTGAGTACTGTTTGTCTGTCCATTTGCACATAAAACTATTCCATCCGTTATTGAAGGAATAACCGTAACATCTTGCTCCCTGTAATCATTGCTGGAGTATAATTCACTTGGCTTGCTGTAAACTCCAAGAGAACAGAAATTGTTAAAGTATTTTTCAGAAGTTGGAATGCAAACTCCATTAGTATCGGTAGGGTCATTTGGACTAGAAGCTAGTTTATCGGTTCCAATACTACTGCACAATAGTTGATCATTGCACTCGTTATCTCCTATATTTTGGTTGAGCCAGTCATTGGTTGAAACATTGTTAATGTAAGGTTTGTTATTTCCACTTGGAGTGAAAGTCAAGTAATTTTGGTTTGATAAAGTAATGTTTAATGGAATTCTTTTTACTATGATGTTTTCGTTATTTCCATTTACTGCCTTTTTCAACCACATTGTAACGTATATTGGAACTTGAATTGAATTTTGGTTTTTAGGAGGTATAGGATCATCAACATTTAGTAAGAACGTGAATGCAGTATTAACACTTCCATCTGGTCCTTGTAATTGAATGTTAGCTGGATCGTGCTTGAATTCTATTTCAAATGCTCTAGAATTGTTTAAATCAAAGAAATCATAATTGGTTCCAAAGAATGTTTTTGTTGTCAAGTTAGATTGAGTAATTGGTGGTACAGTACTTTGTTCTCCTGATAATGAACTAGTTAATTTTTGTTGTTGGACTTTTAGGTTGTATAATCCGCTTCTGTAATATTGAGGTGGAACTTGATCAGTGTAATCGTTGTATTCAAATCCACCTAATAAAATTCTCTGATCGACGTAGTTTGTCTGATTGTCTACTTCTACCCTAAATCCTATTACGTCGCTGTTATTGTAGAAGTAATTTAGAGTTGCATAGTACTGTCCATAAGTAAGTGTGTTAACTAAATTTCCTTGCATATCGCTTAAGTCTATTCCAAAGATTCTACCACAAGTAGTATTATATGGATCTCCATCAATGACTCCGTTTGAACCATCTCCTAAACTGCAACCTGTAAAGTTATACATTGTAACATTAATGTCCGGAGTGTTGGTTCCGGTTAATAACATTACTCCAGGATAAATTCTACTTCCTATGTTGCTTGTTTGAGTAAAACCGTCTTTTTTAGCTATTATTTGAACATCAATTCCAACTTTGATTGTATTAGTGGCATTGCTAGTGTCGCATCTTGCAATTTGATCGCCATTATCGCAGTTAACATTATCTAAAATAGTTACATTTCCTTGTTTTATTGTTAATTTTGCTCCTGTTAAGTCTGGGTTTAAGACTTTATTCCAATTACTTTGATCTACTTCCATTACATGAAAGTTTAGTATGGCATTTCCTCCATCTAATAGTAGAGAAACGTTGCTATTCGGTTGATTAAATGAAGTTTGTAGTGATGCATTTTCAATTCCTTTATTGGCTATGAATTGATAAATTCTACCTATTCTTAAATTATTTATTGTAATCATTGCATTCGGACTTCCTTGAACCACGTAACCTCCAAAATAAGTGCCTGCGCCTATATCCGTAATGTTCAAAATAGTGTTATTTGCATCTGCACCGTAGTATCTACTAATGTTAACCGTAACTGTGGTACTGGTAGTTGAATTAATTGGAGTAAGAAATACTGTTGTATTTTCTCCATAAGCAAAATCAGAACTTTCTTCATCAAAATATTGTATTGGATTGTCAGAATTTACTTGAACTTTATAACAATTGTTGTTATCTACCGAAGAAGCATTTATTATGGCATCCAAGTTGATCATTCCATTGTTAGTCAAGCCAGATGAAAGTAAAGTTGTGTTGTCTTCAGGAAATATTCCTACGCAACCATTCTTCTTGAAGTAAAGCGTCCAATTTACTTGCTGAGCTACTAGTTGATCATCTATGGTTTTTACTTGCACGAAAGTAGTTTTTAGTGGAATTCCTGATAAGCCTAATGAAGCTGAAGCATTAGTAAAGTAAACGTTGATAGTATCTTGAAAACTTGAATCTAAATCTTGCGAAACATCCTGAGCAGTAAAGCCGGTTTTTGCTCCAGAAATCGTAACACTTTGCGGTACTATAATATCTCTGATTATTCCTTGACCTGTAGTTCCGGTTATTGTACTTCCAAGATTTTCTCCAAACTGTGAAGTAACGGATATCTGAGCGTTTGGAATGGGATTGTTTGTAGAACTATCTAATGCTTCTACTTTAATGTTAATTTTTGTCTGAATTGATTGATTTTGACCTGTATTATTTTGTATTAATGAACTTTCGGGTTCCATTATTATTTGTTCTAAATGAGGTTGCCCATTTTCTAAATCTTTTGCTACAAAACTTATTTCATTTACTAACTTGTAACCATCTGCTTGTATTTTTATTAATTCTACTGTTTCTCCTGGTTTAGCGTAAATTGTAATTTCTCCATTTGCATCAGTAGTATTTGAAAGGACTCTTCCACCATTTATTTTATATGTTATTGTAACACTTTCAATTGGGCTGGAATCAGTACTTGATATGGTTTCGACCTGGTTTGGAACGCTTCCAGGTTCCGGAACATATTCTTGGCCGCTTGAAAAATCAACATCAACGCTTTTTTCACTTAAGCTTCCTGTAATTTCTTTTGTAGTTCCATTGTATTCTGCTATAATGTCATAAGTTCCGCTACTTGGTGTCTTTACAATCAATTGTCCGTTTGCATCAGTTACACCTGAAGTCATTCCTCCAGTATAGTTAAAAGTAATATTTGCCTGAACTGGATTTCCACCATTTAAAGTATTAATTCTAAAGTCAATTGTTGATCCTTTAAACAAAAATATAAGAATTATTATTATGACCAATGCAGCTGCTGAAATCGCCAGCCACAGATTCCTTTTTTTCTTTTTTTTATCTAAATATTCTTTTATATTGTTGTAAGTTACATCATCAATTTTTTTTGTTTGATATAATTCTTCAAGAGTATCTTCAGTTATTCCTAACTGTTCAATTAGTTGTTTTATTTTTTCTTCAGTCAAACTCTCATCTTCACTGCTAGAAGGTTCATTCTCGTCATTCATGTGCTTTTTACATTACTGTCTGATTGTTTAAAAGCGTTTTAGTTTTTGTTAAAAATGTTTATTTTATCTCCTTTTTTTAATTTAAATTTTTTAATGGTTTTAGGTTTAGCTTCAATTAACCAACGAGCTTTTTCAGGTCCAATTCCATACTTCCAAGGACTTATTTTTTCTTTCAAATAAATGATTTTATGATTTTCATCAAGCCAGATGGCATCAAAATCAAAGAAACAGAAAAAAGAATGAATTTTACACAATTCTGTAGTTTCTTTAAAATCAAATAACAGTGGTTGTTTGAATGTCTCTTGGCTTGAAAACATTAACCCCTGCATTTTTTCTGAGAATGTTTTAAGAATTTTAAACTGACTAGAAATTTTTTTAGCTTTCATTTAATTCTTTTGGTTTTAATAGTAATTTAAATTCTTGGTTGGACATTAATCTTTTCATGCTAAAGTATTTAGCCGTTATTCCAGATGGTAACCGTAGGTATGCAAAAAAGACAGGTAAGACTACTGAGGAAGCTTACTATACTGGAATACAAAATTCTACTAAAATAATAGAAGAAGCCAAAAAATTGGGCGTAACTACTGTAAGTTTTTGGGGATTGAGTCTTGATAACTTCATGAAAAGAGGTTCCGATGAAATAGGACTTCTATTCAAATTGATGACTAAAGCAGTATCTCAAATTTTAAAGAAATCTTCTAAAGAACTAGGGTTAAAATTCAAGGTTTACGGAAGAAAAGATCTTCTACCAGCTACTTTAGTAAAAGCTTTTAATGAACTGGAAGAATATTCCAAGAATAATAAAGACATGACTGTCAACTTATTTATTGCATATTCTGGAAGACAAGAACTAACGGATGCAATGAAAGAAATTGCCTTAGATGTTTCCAATAAAAAACTTTCACCAGAAAAAATAGACGAAAAACTTATCGAAAAACATCTATACTTAAGTCAAGAACCTGATTTAATTATCAGAACTGGAGGAGTAGATAGAATTTCAGGTTTTCTAACTTGGCAGAATACTTATAGTGAATATTATTTTAGTGAAAAATTGTGGCCTGAATTTGGTTCAGAAGATTTGAAAAAAGCAATTGAATATTTCAACTCAGTTGAAAGAAGATTCGGAAAATAATTCTTTTAAAAACGTTTTTAAATACTTATTATATAATTATTTTTTCTCAATAGGTTTCTCAAGGAATTAAAATATAAAATGAATAAGTCCACTACCCCTGTCGATGCTTTAACAAGACTTTCTTCTTATACTGATTTCGTTAAAATTAAGAAGCTAGCACAAGCTCATGAAACTCCTTTTTATGCTCTTAATTTATCAAATGTAAAATCTAATGCAGTCATGTTCAAAAATGCAATTCCAAATTCAGAAGTTTTTTATGCTGTAAAGGTTAATCCTGACGTAGAAATTATTAAAGAACTTCATTCCCAAGGCATTGGTTTTGATGTGGCTTCTTCAGGTGAAGTACTTTTATGTAAATCTTTGGGCATTTCACCTGATAAGATGATTTTTAGTAATCCTGTAAAAAAACCAAGCGAAATCAAGAAAGCTTTTCAAGAAGGAATTAATTTTTTTGTGTTTGATAATTATTTTGAATTAGATAAGCTAGCAGCAAATGCTCCAAATTCTAAAGTTTATCTGAGATTGTGTGTTTATGGAGAAAACTCTAAGATTAATTTGAATGAAAAATTTGTGGCAATGCAAGATGAAGCAGTAGATTTAATGTGTGAAGCTTTGAAAAAAGGTCTAAATCCTGTCGGTTTAGCTTTTCATGTAGGAATGCAATGCTTGTCTGCAGAATCTTACGTAAATGCAATAGAGAAATGCAGTCAAATTAATGACGAATTGAAAAAACAAGGAATTCACATTGAATTTGTTAACATAGGTGGAGGTTTTCCAGTAAAATACCCTGGAGACAACTTTAATTTGAATGACTATTTCAAAAAAATTAATGAAGCAATCAGAACTTATTTTCCTGAGACTAAAGTTTTCTTAGAACCTGGAAGTGGAATGGTTGGAGATTCTACCTCTATAGTGTTTAGTGTAATAGGAAAAAATTTTAGAGGAGGAAAAACTTGGTATTACGTGGATGAAAGCATTTACTCTAGTTTCTTAAACTATGCTTTGTATGGTCAGAATTATTCTTTTTATACTTTAAAGAAAGGAGAATTGGAAAATTGTATTTTGGCAGGAAGAACGTGTGATTCTTTAGATATATTAAATAAGGATGTTAAACTTCCGAAACTTGAAATTGGAGATATTGTAATAACTAGAAATGCTGGAGCTTATACTAGAACTTTTAATACTAATTTTAATTCTTTTGAAGCCGTTAAAACAGTTTATTTTAGATAAAACTTTTTTTGTGAATGCAGAAAACATCTCCATCCTTTAGAACATGATCTAAACCGCCTTTTTGTCCTGGGAATTTAGCTGAAGGGCCCCAAATTTGGGCGAAGTCAAAATTTTCTTTTAAATCTTTATGAATTTTTTCACAAGCTTCTCCGATTGTTGATCCTTTTCTGACCATTAGCGGTTCTTTCATGTCTGCTTTTTCATTAACTCTTTTAGTGTAAACTTGAATTAATTGAAGGGAATTGTAAATTGCTTCTTTCAATTCTTTTATTCCAAGGTTTTTTTCAGCTGAAACAGGAACAAATTCAAAAGGGAGACTCTTCAAGAATTCTGGTTTAACTAAATCAATTTTATTTATGATTGTAACTGAGGGCATGTATTTTCGATTTCCTACTAAAACATCAATAAATTGATCAACTGTAATGTTTTCTCTGATTATTACATTTGCATTGTGAATTGAATATTCATTTAAAATTGCTGCAACTAATTTTTCAGTTAATCCTTTAGTTTGTTTTACTGTGAAAGCAATATTTTGTCCTCCTTTCTGTAATGGAGTTACTACTACGTGAGGAGATTCTTGATCTAACCTAATTCCTATTCCTTCCAATTCTTCGACTAATCTGCTTCGATACAATGGATCGAAAACATCAAGAGTAAGTAATACTAAATCTGCATTTCTTGCTACCGCTAAAACTTCTCTTCCACGTCCTCTTCCTTCCTTAGCTCCTGCAATAATTCCTGGTAAGTCAAGAATTTGTATTCTTGAACCTCTGTACTCCATCATTCCTGGAATGCATGTTAAGGTAGTAAATGCATAGTGTGCGGTTTTAGCCCTATTGCCTGTTAGTATGTTTAACAAACTAGATTTACCAACTGACGGCAATCCAATGAATACTACTGTGGCGTTTCCTGTTTTCTTGACATCAAAACCACCAGAAGGTTTTCCTGCCTTGCCTTTACCAGAAACAACTTCTCGTTTAAGCATGGCAAGCTTGGCTTTCAGTAGACCTAAGTGATGTTCAGTAGCCTTGTTCTTTTGAGTCTTAGCGTACTCTTGCTCTAGTTCTGTAATCTTCTCAGTAATACCCATTCATAATAATAAGGTATTTTAGTTTTTTTAGCTTGGTATAATAAGTTTAGAATAAGTATAATTTGGATTTTTGAGTTCTTTAGAGAATTTTTTTACTCTTTCAGCATTTCCGTTCACAATGAATACTTCAATGCAGTCTCCTGAAAAATAATTATGAATCTGAGTTGTTAGAATATCATTGAATTCATGTTTTAATGCATGCAGTTTTTCTTCATTAACGTCTTTATGAACAATTATTGCCACTCCTGTGATCCAATTCTTTAATTTATTCAAGTCTTCTACTTCGGTTTTTAGAGTGCTTAATGCTACTCTGATTGTTTCAGAACGATTTCGTAGATTTAGTGTCTTCTGAAGTTTGTTTAAATCTTTTTCTACTTAACTTTTAGGCAAATACTTATTAACTTTATTTTTTAACTACTTTTGCTTGGAGTTTAATTTTTCTTAACATACATATAATAATGAATTATTTGAACTCCAGGTAATCTTAGAATTGGTTTTTTATGGTTGATTTGGATCTTTTGTTTGTTGGAGTTGGAGTAGTGATTTATTTTTTCGGTGAAAAGTGGAGATTATATTTGGCTTTAGGAGGATTAGCAATACATTTATTTTTAGGATGAGTTGAGGTTTTGAATAATGAATTTTTTAGCAGTCGTATTAACGGTTATAACTTTTTTTTCAACAATGGCAGGAGGATTGTTCACTTTAAAATACAAAAGTAAGTTGCATTATTTTCTTGCTTTTAGTGCAGGAACTTTAATGGCAATTGCATTCTTGGATTTATTGCCAGAATCTGCCAATATTGCTATACAAAATCAAGTAAGTTTACCCATAATTTTCATGATTGTCTTAGGGGGATTCATTATTTATCATTTACTTGAAAAATTAATTTTAATCCACTCGCATTCAAATGAAGAAGGAGAACACGAACATAAGTTTGGAGTAATAGGAAGTTCCGGTTTAATTTTTCACAGTTTGTTAGATGGAGTTGCAATTGGTACTGCATTTCAAGCGAATTTTAATTTGGGAATAATAGTTGCTTTTGCAGTGATACTGCATGATTTTGCCGATGGATTAAATACGGTGACAATGTTGTTGAAAGCCAAATCAAGTAAGAAAAAAGTAATTACTTTTCTAGTATTTGATGCTCTGGCTCCAGTTATTGGTGCATTTTCAACCTTCTTATTTTCAATTCCAGAATATTTTCTGGCGTTTTTACTTGCAGCATTCGTAGGTGAATTCATTTATTTGGGAGCGACACACATGCTTCCTTCTGCTCATGAAATGAAAAGTTCTAAGAAAACTGTTCTAGCTACTTTGGCTGGAGTATTATTAATTTTTATTTTAACTAGATTTTTGAATTTTTAGTGCTTCGGCCGGGATTTGAACCCGGGTCACGGCCTTGAGAGGGACGTGTCCTTGACCGAACTAGACGACCGAAGCAGTTAGATTATTATTAGTTCTTGTTTTGGTGGTTTTTAGTAGTTGTTATTTTTTTCTTGATTTATTTTTTCTTAAATGATTGTCCAGTTTGTAGTTTTTTTCCTATTTCTTCGTGATCTGCAATTAGTCTGCGTATAATTTCTTTTTCTTCGGGAGTAAAGTGTTGAGGATGCTTTTCTAGAGTTGTTCTTGCATCAATTGCTATTTGTAGCATTATTTTTGACAAGCCTCTTCTAGTTGTTTTGGTCAGAAGAGCTATTTTTTTAGGTATTTTAGTCAAGTACTCTTCTCCCATTGTTCTATGGAACGCTTGATTTGGTTCTGGGTATTTCTTATGTTTTTTCAAATAAAGTTCTATTTGACTTTTAAGATAAGTTACTTCTTTTGGTTTCTCTTCAAGTACTTTTCTAGGCTCTATTGTTTTCATTGTTAATTAGATTTGTATTTTGTTTATTTTATTGTTATAGTTTGATTTCTTTTGGTTCTGTTTTTTCATCCGAATCCGTTTTTTTATCTCCTTTTAGTTCTTTGATCAAATCTTTTACCTGTTCTGCAGTTACAAAATCAAGGGGATTAATCATGTCTATAATATATTTTAGTTTGTTTAGTTCTTCTTTCGTAGCATAGGTCTCATTATTTTCTTTTGTAGCACTTCCAGTACTTACTTGAGCATTTCCTTGCTTGTCTTCTAATGCTTTTAGTTTTTGATTTATTGAAATGATTGTTCTTCCAATTATCTCTTGTGTGTTTTCAATCGTATTAATTTTTTCTTCCAGTAATTCAATCTTAGAGTCCAAGTTTTTGACTTCGTTTCTTATAACGTCAATTGTAACTGGTTTTTGTATTACCATTAATCTTAATTATTCAACTAGTTTTTAATAAACTATTTATTTCTAGGGTCCTTTCTTTTATTGTATTTTAGGTGGGTTTAATGAATAGTTTAGAGTTTCATGAGAATTTGAAGGGAAAAATTGAAATCAAGCCTACGGTCAAGGTAATGGACAAGACTTCTTTGTCTTTAGC
>CABMDW010000055.1 GCA_902385045.1 uncultured archaeon
ACAAGTTTTAATCTAAAGAAACAGTTCGTAATCAACTTATCTCATTCAGAAATGATTTAGATTATTATGTTGTCCTACTTTCATATCTACCACATAACCCATTTGAAGTAATTTCAAACGTTCAAATTACTGGGAATGATATTACGAAAATTGAATTATGGCATGATTATCAGTGTATCTTATCTGAAGAGATTAATCATCAAAATAAGATTACAACTAAGCCATTTAAGTTTGGAGTTCCAATTTATGCCGTGTTAGGTAATCCATTTGAATTACGTATTTGGTCAAATTCAATTCAGCAAGTTCAAACAATCAACTTAGATATACATTATGAAGATATGCGAAAGCTAGTGCCTACTCTATATGTTGGTGTAAATGGAATATATAAACCAATCATGTCTAATCTACATCTACCAGAAGGAAAACAACAACGCCAAGATGGAAAGAAGTATAGTCTTATGTGTGTTAGAAATCAACATGAGGGTATGGTAGCACTTACATATTACTTTGACCCACCAGCGTATTCAAAGTTCTATCAAACTACATATGAATTATATGACCCTCCAGCATATTCAAAGGATTAACGAAATGAAACTGCTTTATTTTTTGTCTTAATTAGAGTGATACTTTCGTGTTTGTATAAAAGATGTTGTGGGACGATGAACGACAGCAAATTTTAGATTATTGTGGTTCAGGTCATATCATCATTAATGCTGGCGCCGGCACTGGAAAAACAACTTTACTTTGCTTCATTGCTAAGAAATTGATAGAAACCAACATCATTTCATCTCCAGATAATCTATTGTTTTGTAGTTATACAAATGTGGCTACAAATAACATAAGAGAAAGATGTATAAAAGATAACTTAATTCCAGAACAGTTCTTATCATCAATTTCAACGATGGATTCGTTTGCTAGAAAACAACTAAAAGTTCATCATGAGCAAGAGTTAGATGAACGTCAAAATGAATTTACACGTATCATTTGTTTATTTACAGATTTGATTGACCAACTTCAATGTCTAGACACTCTAAAATATATCATAGTTGATGAAGTTCAAGATATAGATAGATATCGTTGGGAATTAATTAAATGTTTATCTAAACGTGGTGTTAAATTTATCATAGTTGGTGATGTAAGACAGAGAATTTTTGAGAAGAATAGCATTTTCTATTATTTTATGACAAAAGATACAATCTACAACCAACCAATTAAATGCTTTTCTCTAACTAGAACGATGTGAGTTCCATCTAGCATTGTATCATATGCTAACAAATTATCTCAAACATTTTATCCTCTAATTCATCATGATATGATAACCAATAAAGTTGGTTCTGAACTAGAATTTCATATTTTTAATGATGATTCAAGTTCTCAACAAATGTATGGGTTTATAATTGACAAGATAAAGGACGTTAGAGAGCATAATCCAAACTGGTCTATAGGTGTCCTTTTTCCATCAACATCAAAAAGTAAGAATGAAGATATGGATGGAATTAAACAAGAACTAGATAAGTTAAACATCAATTATAATTCAGATTATAAAAGTTATGATGATACGAATAGATTGGTGATAACTACAATTCATTCATCTAAAGGTTATGAATGGGATGTTGTTTTAGTAGCTGATTTACAGACTTCATGTTTTCCATTTAAAGCATCAAATGAATTTTTATCAGCTAATCTAATTTATGTAGCTATAACTAGAGCTAAAAAAGAACTTTATCTTCTAGCCCATTCAGCAATTGATTTTAATTATGAAGATGAAGATATCGTTAAAGTCAGCAAATATCTAAGTCTGTTTAGAGATAGAATGATTTTTCATGGAGAACATAGAGTTATAATTGGTGGCAGAACTGAGAAACAAACTAAAACTAGAGTTAAACGTTTTTTAAACTTCCCACCATCATTTGAGATAAAAAAGGTAGCTGAAGATTTGAATGATTATGCTCCAGTTGTTCAGTCAGATAAACCTAAACCAACTCATGTTTCATTTCCATCTCTAAATTCAATTATCAATGAACATATGGATGATAGTCTCTTTTTTGGTGAATTCATTGATTTACTTTTAAAATGGGTGTGTTCTAAAACATTTAAACTTCCAAAAGACTTTGAGTTGTTTATACAAAAGAAGATTAACTTTCTAACTAAAGATAAGTATAAGTATCTCAGAGGAACATATAAATATATGATTAGACCTAGACAGTTTGGAGCTGAGTTATTTAAAGATAAGCTAACACCAGCATGTAGCAAATATCTAAAGTTTAATAAAATCAAATGTCAGTCAAAGAACCCAGTTAGAATTCCATTTATCTTAATGAATAAACAGAATGAGATAACAAATGCGATGATAACACAAATGAAAAAGTATCATACAGAGTTAAAGAAACATAAACGTTTATGTCCTTCTGTAGTTAATTGTTTGTTTGAGCTAACAAAGATTGGTTCATATCTAAATGATAATGTTTTTGTCAAGAAGTATAGGTTTATTGATTTTGTTTTAGATGCTGATGAATTATGTAGATATATTCAAAGCATCAAATCACAATTACCAAAGCGAGTTAAAACTGACGTTCATTGTAGATTTAGTAGTGAGATAAGTGGATTTGCTGATGCTGTTGATAGAAAACGAAAGATTGTCTATGAGTTTAAGTTTGCTAAACATAATATAACTCATATTTTACAAACTATGATGTATGCTATGTCCTTAGGATATGAGAAATGTAGAATTGTTAATCTCAATGCTGGAGAAGTTTATAAATTTAAAGTGCCAAAAGATACATCTAAGTTTGAAGATATCGTTCATGAGTTCTTAACTATAAAAAACTATATAGACATTATCAATAAAGAATTACATATGAGCCAAATTCCAGTTTATGTCCAAAACTCATCTATCATTTCCGGCACTCATTCATTTCCAGTTCAAGATATGTTGTCATGGAGCGTTATTAGTTCAAACGAAACACATTCAAACGAAACACATTCAAACGAAACAGAAATTCGTTTGTCTGATACCGCTAAACTCAAAGATGTTTTAGAGAAGTATAGAGATATTAAACTAAACCCCAAAGCAAACTAAACCCCGAAGCAAACTAAACCCTGATATAGAAGCAAACTAAATCCTGATTTATATACATAGCAATGCTTCATCTGCTTTTCGTTCTCATCATTGCCGTTCAAAGTCGGACAATCATCACTGAGAACCCAGCTGAGTTTTCTGTCTGTTCCACACATCAGCTGATAGAAACTAAACTAGATAATGGTTCTTATGTTTGGATTAATTATTGGTATCTAACAGTGGAACTAACTAATGACGATGTATATAAAGGATTTAATCACTTAAAACAAATGATGAGAATGGAAATATGCTATAAATTAAGTTCATGTTATACTTGTAGATATAGTTATGTAGATTATACAACTGAGGATTACATACCAGTTGATGGTGCCAGTTATAAATATGTAGATAAAAAAGCATGTAAGGCTACAAGAAACTCTCAACTGTTTCCAAAGTTTGCCATGATTTATAATACTTACACTGGGGCTAATTACAATCCATATGCTACCAGATTTAAATCTAAAATGATTGATGGAGTTAATACACTTCTAAGATGT
>CABMDW010000056.1 GCA_902385045.1 uncultured archaeon
AAGAAACTTGCGTGGATTCTAAGTTATTTGCTTGGGTTTATTCTCATTTTGGAGAGCCATCAGAAAAGAGAATTGGAGGTCAGGCTGGAATTATTTCCAATCAACTAAGTTTTTTGGGTCAAGAAGTTTTATTGTATTCTCCTGATTTGAACAAACATATTGCTGAGTTGTCAAATCCAAATATTAAGATTCCTGTAGTGGAGAAGAGTGGCAAGATTTCTTTGAAATCTCTTTCTGAAGTTCATGGAACTCCGCGAGTTAATTGGATTTTTGAATTTGAAAAAGGTTTGAAAACAAAAGATTTTGTTGTTCCTAGGGATAATCGGTTTATTTTATCAAGTAAAAGCGTTAATTCGAAACCGGTTTTTGACGTGAATTTGAAAACAAAACTTCCTGAGTTAGGCAAACTTGTTGACGTATGTTATATTTCAGGATATCATCGTTTGGAGGATTCTGGTGATTTTGCAGAAGAAAAGCATGATCTTGGCTTGCTAAAGTCAAAGAACAAGAAATTAGTTTTGCATTATGAGTATGTGAGGACTAAGAATCCTGAAATCTTAAGCGTGTTGCCTCGTTTTGATAGTCTTGGTTGTGATGAAGTAGAATTAAGACAATTATTAGAATTATTGGGAGAGGATAAGCAGGCCAAAAAAGTTTCTTCTGATGATTCAAATTCTATTTTTGAGGGAGCTGCTCTTTTGAAGAAGCGTTTGAAAGTGAAAAGACTGCACGTGCATAATTTGGGTTACGCGTTAAACTTGTATGATTACAAGCCTACGTTAAATGATGTGATTGCAATGTTGTTTGCTTCAAGTGTTACTAATACTAAGGCTAAGTTTGGCAAGTATGTTACTTTTAAAAAACAACATTCTTTCTGCATTAATGAGGGGTTGAGTCATTTAGGATTCAAGGCTTTAGCTAGTTTTTACAGGAAGCATCCTCATTTGGGTAAAAACTTTTTGGAGTCAGGTTTGGGTGAAGATTTTATTTTAGTTCCATTGCATGTAGTGGACAAACCTGTTTATACTGTTGGTTTGGGTGACACTATTTCTTCAGTAAGCTTGGGGGCTGAAATTGCTTTGAAAAAACAATCCTTGTTTTCTTCAACTATTTTTTGAACATTAGCATTTTATTTTACTAAATCCTTCTAGTATCAATGAATGTCGGTACCGTAATTTCTGGAGATGATACTCCGAATTCTTCAAATTTTTCGTTCGTGTCAACTAAAGATTACGTTCCGTTTCTAGGAGATTTTCTTGAAAGCCAGGGAGTAGTAGGTCAAGTAGTGGAAATTAGAAAGAAAAATTCTTTGTACGAAGATCCTTCTACTGTTTCAGAATTTCATAATATTTCAAAAGACTTTCCTGAAGACGATTATCATAATTTGATAGTTGACTGTATTATTTTGAGTCCAGGTGAAGTAATAACTCCAAAGCCTGGAAGTGTTGTAGTCAAGGTTTCTGAAGACAAGTTAAGTAAAATTCTTGGCTTGAATGAAACAGGATTGAATTTGGGTAAGGTTATTGGCTCTAATTTGGATGCTAAAGTTAAAATGTCAAGGTTAATTCAAAAGCACTTGGCATTATTAGCCATGAGTGGAGCTGGAAAAAGTAATTTGGCTGCAGTTTTGATTGAAGAAATGCTGGAAAGGAAGAAACAAGATGGAAGGCCTGCAGTAGTAGTTTTAGATTTGCATGGAGATTACAAAGGTTTTGCTTCATCTCCGGAGTATGCTGAAAAAACTAAAGTTATTGACATGAGTCAGTCTAAGGTTAGTGTTGATAGGTTGAATCCGAGGAACTTAGAAAAGTGGAGCGGGGCTTCAGAAGGAGCGATTGTCGAATATTCCAAGATTTTCAAGGAATTTCAAGGGCAAGAAGATCGTTCTTTTGAAAAATTAAATGATTTAGTCAAGAATTCTGGAATTAATCCTAAAACTTTAATGTCTCTTGAAAGCAGTCTCAATGAATTGAACGAGCTTGATGTTTTTGCTTCGCGTGAAGAGCAATTAAATCGACTTGTTAAGAATGGGAGCCTCTTGATTTTAGATTTTACTAGTGTTGATGACTTTAGAAAGCTTCAATTGTTGGCTAGCACTTATATTACTCAATTGTATCGTCTTAGAAAAGAAAACAAAATTCCTCCGTTAATGTTGGTTGTTGAAGAAGCTCATAATTATTGTCCTGAAAGAGCGGAGTCGGATTACTTGGCTAGAAATATTCTTGAAACTATTGCAAGGGAAGGAAGAAAATTTGGTTTCAGTTTGTGCATTATTTCGCAAAGGCCTAATCGTTTGTCTACTACTATTTTATCTCAATGTAATTCTTTCTGCATTCTAAGAATCATGAATCCTAATGACACTAAGAAAATTCAAGAGTCGTGTGAATCTTTAGATTATAATTATATTTAGCGGTTGGCTACTTTGGGTGGTGGAGCTTGCTTGGGTTTTGGAGAAGCGGTAAACCATCCTACTTTTGTTAGAATTCGTGAGAGAAAAAGCAAGAAGCCTTTTGAAAGTAGTTTGGAAGATTTGTGCAAGAATTTTGAATCAAGTACTTTAGAATTAAAAGATGAAGAAGTAAAGAATGCTTTTCTTTAATTTTTTTCAAATTCTTTTTTGAATAGTAGTGCGTCGTTTTCTATTTCTGGTGATTCTGAAATGAATGTTCCAGCTATTTTGCCATCCCATTTTTTCATTATTTTGATTAGTGCTTTGTAATTCAGCGTGTTTGAGGTTAGTGGCAAGTGCTGGTATTCTCCTCCTTTGTTCCAATCTATTCCTTCAAAGTGGCAGTGTAGTTTCTTTAAAGCTGTTTTTCCTAGTCCTGCTTCTATTTTTTCGAATATTGCTTCAAAGTCTTTTTCCGTGTTTAATTCTGGTTTTCCATTACGGCAATGTAAGTGGCCCCAATCATAAGTTGGAATGGTTTTTAGTTTCAAGTCTTTGCATAATTTTAGTAGGTCGTCTAGTTTTCCCCATTCTTTCATTGCTCCAGTAGTTTCCGGAGAAATTATTGTATTCTTGAGTCCTTCGCTTTCAGCTTGGTCTACTATGTTTGAAACGTTTTCCAGCATTATTTCGTAAGCTTGTTTTTCTTCTAATTTTCCATAGTATCCTGGGTGGAATACTACGAATCCTCCTCCGCATGCTTCCAAGATTCTTGCTGAATCCATGATTCGTTTTTTAGAGGCTTCAACTTTTTCTTTTTCATTGCTTAAGAGGTTAATGTAGTATGAGGCGTGGCATGAGAAGTAGATTTTGTTTTCGTCTCCTGCTTTTTTGCATTCTATTGCTTTTTCTTTTGAAACGTTAACGCTGTGAACGAATTCAAATTCGAACGCGTCTAATCCTAGTCGTCTTACTTCTTTTATTCCTTCGACGCTTCCTTTGCCTTTTGCGATTATAGGAATTCCTGCCGTGCCAAAATAAATCTTATCGAATTCTTTCATTTGATGATTATTAGTGAAAATACTTTTTTTAATGAGTTTGTTTTAATCATTTCGTAATAAGGTAATTATTTTTGAAGCCTATAATGTGGTTTTTTGTTTCTCTGATTCCGATTGCTCTTGCTTTAGTAGCTCCTGCAGCGGATTTGCATAATCCGAATGGAGTTTTGATTCAAATACTTCCTTCTTTTGAATCATATTTGCCTCTTTCAAT
This sequence comes from uncultured archaeon, assembly GCA_902385045.1. GTDB lineage: Archaea > Micrarchaeota > Micrarchaeia > Norongarragalinales > CABMDW01 > CABMDW01. The sequence goes on from CABMDW010000056.1 coordinate 3,662, forward strand.
AGGTATTGGAGCGTTAATCATTTTGCTTGGAGTAGTAATTCTTCCGGGAGATCATAATGCTTCGTTAATTAGACGTATTTTGAATTCTTTCTTGGTTTTCTTATTCTTTTTATTGTTTGAAGTTGGTGCTCTTGCTTTTTCAGGAAAAATAATGGCTAATTCTACTTTTCCTTACTTGTTTGCGAATGCACTTGAATTAAACACTGTTTTTGTTTCGTTCTTTTCAGGGCTTTTCTTGTTCAGTGCAGTGGCTGATTATTATACTAAATTTGCTCTTTGAAATGTTTTTTATATTTCCTTAAAGACTATTTACTTATGGTTTCCGTAAGATATTTGGGTCATGCGAGTTTTGAAATAGAGATTAATGGTAAAATCATTTACACTGACCCTTGGTTTAATAATAATCCAAGTCAATTCAAGCGTTTAGTAAAGAGTGCTGGAAACAGCGAGTTAATCAGAAAAGCTGATTTCGTGTTAATTTCTCACGAGCATTCTGATCATTTGGATCCTTTTGATGCTGCCAGGATTGTAGAAAGATGTTCTGCTCAATTAATTGGTCCTGAAGAGAGCATTAGTCAGATTAATGTTAATCCTAGATTGAAGAATACTGTTAGAGTGGGAGATTCTTTCGACTTGAATGGAGTTAGTTTTCAGGTTATTGAAGCAAAACATCCTCAAAGTTCTTATCCTGTAGGTTATTTGATTAAATCTGGAGGAGAGAGTGTTTACTTTGCTGGTGACACTTATGATTTTTATGCAATGCTTAAGATAGATTGCAAAGTGGCGATCATTCCAATTGGAGGAACTTATACTATGGATTCTTATTCTGCAGTTAAGGCCATGAAAATGATGAAAGCAAAGTACGTGATTCCCTGTCATTATGACACTTTTGACAAGATTAAAGTGGATATTAGAGACTTCCAACAGAGAGCCAAACGGGATTCTAAGAGTGAAGTAATCGTTTTGGCGGTTGGAGAACGAATTACAGTCTAATCTCAAGCCTTAAAAAATCTTTAATTCATATAATTTACTATTATTGTTTCTTTTTGAAACGAGTTTATAGGGTGTTTTTAAAAAATGGTATCAATTACTGCATCAAAAGTCTTAAGCGTAAATGCAAAGAGAAATTTCGGTCAAATAAACGGAATGAGTTTAAACATTAACTTTGATTCTGTCAAATTTGAAGGCGGAAAACTCTTCGTAACCTACAGTTATACTGTAAATTATGACAAGGACATAGCTTCTTTGACTGTTACTGGAGAATTGACTCTAGAAGATTCAGGCATGAAAAAGCTTGAAGATGAGTATAAGAAAACTAAAGTGCTTCCACAACAAGTAACTGAAGACGTTGTTACTGCTTGCACTTTCACTTCAACTGCAGCTGGAACTCTTTTGGCTTATGCATTGAACTTGCCTGCACCAATTAACGTTCCTAGGGCAAAATTAAGTCATGCTTCATCGAAACAGGCTAGTTAGATTTTTATTTCTATTCTTTCTAATTTTTTTTTATTTTTTAGTGTGGCGTTACTTTGAAGTTTTTAAAATTACTAAGATTTTTCAATTTACATGAATATCCGTTTAAAGTAGAGTCTAAGAATCTTTATCCTCAAGTAAGAATACGATCATATTTACGTGCTCACCCTGATTCTGTTATCAAAGTAGACTTTTTTGAAGGAAATCCTTTGAATTGCTGCCTATTTTTTTACGACGATAGTGGCAAAAAGATTGAATTCAACCTTACGCACGACTTTTCGATGAAGAATGGCAAGTATGTTAAGTCTGCAAAGCCTGTTTTAGTCAAAAAAATTGATGGTTTGACTATTCCAATTCAAAAAACTGACTTGGAAGTATTCAAAGAATTTACTTATCCTCACTTGAAATTGTTGGAAGAGCAAGAAAAAGTTGGAGAAAAAACAAAAGAATTTTTCGAACAACACGCGAAAATATAATTATTTTTTAATTTTTTTTAAAATATTTTTTTATCAACAGAAACCTTTTAATACTAAAATTATTTTTTTCGTTTTTCGCATTTTTATTTTTATTTTTTTTAGATGTAAAATGATTTTTGTTACTATTTCTTAGTTGTTATGGGATTTCCTTTAAATATCAATCTATTGTGTTTAGTTATGCTGGTTAACACAATAGGTTGTGTTTATAGTTTTTACTTTCGAGTGGTAAAAAATTATTTTGCTCCTCGTAATAGTGTTTGTTTGAATGGTGTTTTGAGAGTTGAAGTGTCCTTTTTGTGATTGTCCGGAAACAAAAGTTATTGATTCGAGGGAATCGGATGACTTGGATAGCGTAAGAAGGCGTAGGGAATGCGAGAACACTAATTGTGCTAAGAGATTTACTACTTACGAGCATTTTGAACTTTCAATTAATATTATCAAGAAGGATGGTTCTAGCGAGCCTTTTGATCGTGAGAAGATTTTGAAGGGAGTTCGAATGTCTTGTCATAAGCTTCCTGTTTCTTTGGAGTCTTTGAATGAATTGGTTAATGATATTGAAAGAGAGTTGTTGGATGAGGGACTTACTGAAGTTCCTACTTCTAAGATTGGAGATATGATAATGAAGCGTTTGAAGGCTTTGAATAAAGTGGCTTTCATTAGGTTTGCTTCAGTGTATCAGGAGTTTGAAAGTGTTGATGAGTTCAAGAATGAAATCTTGAAGCTTGAAACGAGAAAGAAAAAAGTTGGTTGAGGCGGTTGTCGTATGAAAGGAGTTGTCAAAACAAGTGAAATTGAAGAAGAAAAACTGGTTTATGAGAGATTTTTCACGAAAAAGGGAGTGAAACCTTTTGACTTGCTTGAATGGGAGTTTAGAGATGCTAAGATTAGTGATTCTACTGGAAAAACTGTTTTCGAACAAAAGCAGGTTGAAGTTCCAGCGTCATGGACTCAGACTGCAACTAATATTGCAGTTTCAAAGTACTTTAGAGGTCAACTTGGAACTCCTCAGAGGGAGACTAGTATTAAGCAAATGATTACTAGGGTTGCTCATACTATTGCAACTTGGGGTAGGGAGGGAAATTATTTTTCTTCTGAAGAAGAAGCTCAAATTTTTGAAGACGAGTTGACTTACATTCTCGTGGCTCAGTATGCTGCATTCAATTCTCCAGTGTGGTTTAATGTTGGAGTTGACGCTCATCCTCAGTGTTCTGCTTGTTTTATTAATTCAATTAGGGATGACATGAGGAGTATTTTGGAAACTTGTGTTACTGAGGGAATGATTTTCAAAGGAGGTTCTGGTTCTGGAATAAATTTTTCTTCATTAAGAAGTACTAAGGAAAATTTGAGTTATTCTTCAGGAAAAGCTAGTGGACCTGTTTCGTTCATGAAAGGATTGGATACTTTTGCTGGAATTATTAAGTCAGGAGGAAAAACTAGGAGAGCGGCTAAAATGT
>CABMDW010000057.1 GCA_902385045.1 uncultured archaeon
ATGACTTGGGAGGTCCTACTACATCATTTAAGGCTACTGATTTTTGTATTCTTGCTGCTCCAGTTATATTTAAGGGTTCATTGAAAAGATACAGAAGACTTATTCAAATTACTGAAGTATTAAAGGGTTGGACTAAGGATCCTCAGGAAGAACATGGTTTTATTGATTGGCTTACTTTTGATGCTAGTAAAGATCAATTAATTTTTAATGAGAAAGAAGTTTTTGAGAATTCTGAATGGCTTAAAAAAATATTTACTAATCGTGGTTTGAATAAGGAAGCAGTTTTCAAAGAAGTTAATGCTCGTGGAGAATATAAGTGGTTTTTAGTAGAACAGAAAAGAAAAAATAGTTTACCTGAATTGCTGGAAGCTTCTACTACCATAAGAGCTCATAACAAATTTGTTTTAATGGAAGAAGATTATCGTGTTGCTAATAATGGTAATCTAGATCATAATGCAGTTTTGACTGACTGGAAGAAATGGGTTTTAGAAACTTTAGTTCAACCACTTCTTGATAGTAAGAAAAAGTAAATAGTTTTTAACTAGTTTTGAGTAATGATTATCAATGAATTTTTTGAGGAATGTTCTAATTTTCTCTGCGTTTCTCGTATTCGCTTTTTTAGTTGTTGCTAACTTGAATAATACTCTTAATGTCAAAGGCAATGTTGCATACTTGTCCAAGGGAGTTCAGGATAATGTTTTTACTAATATTGCTACTTTTGTTCCGCCTTTGAATTGTAGAATTTATGATAACAAAGCGGATTTTGATAGTGATAGAGGTTCAACTTATGTTTATAGTTCTGCTACTAAAGGAGTTCTTTCACAAGGCGGAGTAATTTCCGTTAATAGTACTTCTAACGCTTGTGTTTGGTTCTGGTGTGATAAGGGAGATAATAATAGTTATTATTGTTATAACGGAATGCAATACAAGAGTTCAATTGATTCTCAGAATTTTGGACAATTATGTGTTAACTCTACTGGAGAAAGCCCAAATCCTTTTGGAGAAGATGAACGTTTTAGCTATTTTTGGTGGGATGGCACGGGAGTTCCTGGCGGTCCACCAACTTATCCTGATGCTACTCAAGTGACTTCAACTGGAAATGGCTATTCATTATCTTTATCTGATCCTTATACTGGTTTTGGAACTCCTACTGGATCAACTTGCCAAGTCGGAGTTAAAGAAATGCCTACGTTTTTGACGTTAAACGCAATTCTTGCTCCAATGCCTGTAACTAACGGTCATTTTACTATTACTATTCCAAGTTACGTTTCAGGAGAAGTGTATAATGTTAAATTGTATTCTGAAGATGGAAGACAATATTCACCAGACGGAAGATCAGGTTTAACTGTTACTCATGGTTACAGTAAAATCCTTGAAATTAATTTAGGTCGTCAATTTTCTGCAGGGGTTTATTTCGCTGAAATCATTTATGGCCATTATAGGGCCTTTAAACCATTCATCGTAATGAAAAATTAGCGAATTTTTACTCTACACACGGTTTTAAATACTTTAATTTGTACATTATTTAGTAATATTTAATGAGTGATATTTTCTCTAAATACGCTTTGCCAACTGAGTCAGAAGGTAAGGGCTTAGTAATAAAAGAAACTTACGGTAGGTTAAAAGTTTATACTACTAAAAAAAGTTTTAATAAACTCGTAACCATCATCGAAGGTTTGAAAGGCGAAGATTTAAATCGCGTTGCCAAAGAACTTAAACACAAGCTTGCTTGTGGCGGTTCAAGCAAAGACGGTTTAGTAGTATTACAAGGAGCTCACAAGGAAAAAGTTGTTGAAGCTCTCATAGAACTCGGTTATCAAAAAGATTTGATTACCACTTAATATTCATGGTAATGAATTCCGTTCTCACGGCTGAAAGGATTAAAGGAAAAGAATTTTTATTGCAAGAATTTTGCGGTAAGAAAGTTTCAATTTCCTTTAGTAAATCCAAAAGTCTGCTGGGCGTTCGCGGAATCATTGTTAGGGAGTCGAGAAATACTTTTTCGATTTTAACTAGCAGGAAGAAAACAATTGTAATTCCTAAGAGCGGTTGTATTTTTTCTTTTAAAGAAGGTTTGGTTTCTGGGGAAATTTTAATAATGAATCCTGAAGATAGGATTAAAAAATTGTATTCAAAAGTGTTTTCAAAATGAAAGATGGAATTTTAAGTACGCGTGGAATGATTTTCGAAGGAAAAGTAGTTTCAGCTAAAGCAAAGAATACCTGCATTATTGAAATACACTATAAACATCCTGTTTACAAGTATGAAAGATTTGAAAAAAGAAGAAGCAAACTAGCTGTTCATGTCCCTGATGGAATTGAAGTGAAAGAGGGAGACACTGTTCAAGCAATGGAGTGCAGAAAAATTTCAAAGACTAAAAGTCATGTAGTAGTTTCTGTAAATGGAAAAAAAGTTGATATAAATGCTAGGAATGCCAGCTAAAGTTACTAAAGGATTAACTGTAGGTTCAACGTTAATTTGCGACGACAATTCAGGTGCAAAGTTAGTACAAATAATTGGAATTAAAGGAGTAAAACCACGACGTGGAACTCAATCTAAAGCAGGAGTAGGTAGCGTTGTAATTGTTTCAATAAAGAAAGGAAAACCGGAAATGGTTGGAAAAGTTGAAACTGCCATTATAACTAGACAAAAAAAGCCTTACATGAGAGCCAGAGAAAGAATTAAATTTGAAGATAATGCTTGCGTTTTAATTGATGACCAGAATTTGCCTAAGGCAACTGAAATCAAAGGTTGCATTGCAAGAGAAATCGTTGAAAGATTTCCAAAAGTAGTTGCAATTGCATTAGCTGTAGTTTAAGTGATTTTTAATGAAATTTAATAAGAATATTACTAGTCAACCTCGAAAAAAAAGAAGAAATTTATATCATGCTTCTTTACATGAAAGAGCAAAGTTAGTAAAAAGTCATATTTCTGAGGCTTTGCAAGCTCAGTTAAAAAAGAAGACAATGACTGTAAAGAAGGGTTTCAAAGTAAAAATTTTAAGAGGAAAATTTAAGAAAACTGAAGGAAAAGTTGTTTCAGTTGATTATAAGAAGACTAGAGTTTTTGTTGATTCTGCTAAAGCAAAAAGTGCTAAAGGAAAAGAAAAATCAGTTGGAATTCATCCAAGTAAATTGTTGATTATTGAAGTTTCAAGTGAAAAGAAATAAAGTGTTAATATGGCTAATAAAGGAAAATCAAGACATTTGAAAAGGCTCTCAATGCCGAAAACTTATGTCGTGAAAAGAAAAGGAGTTACATGGATTGCAAAAGCACTTCCAGGAAAGCATTCGACTGAAAATGGTTATCCTTTAGTAGTTTTGTTAAGAGAAGTTTTGAAAATTGTTAATGATAAGCAGGAAACTAAACAATTAATGAAGCAAAAATTAATTGAAGTTGATGGTTTAGTTCCCAAGGACTTGAATACTGTTGTAGGTTTGAATGATGTAATTCATTTGCCTGCTGAAAAAACTTACTACAGAATGTCAATAGTAGGAGGAAAATTAGTTGCAGTTCAAATCAAAGCTGATGAAGCTAAATTCAAATATTGTAAGATTGTTGGAAAAACTTTCTTGAAGAAAGGAAAAGTTCAACTAAACTTGCATGATGGAAGAAATTATATTGTTGCTAAAGGAGAAGATAAATTCAAGTTAGGAGATGTTTTGAAATTAGGTTTTCCAAAACAAAAACTTGAAGGAGTAGTAAAACTTGAAAAAGGAACAAAATGTTACGTTGCCTTTGGAAGAAACTCTGGAGAAACTGGAGTTTTGGAAGAAATTATTGAACATGCTGGAAGTAAAGAAAGTGACGCTAGGTTGAAAACTCAAACTGGTGAAATTATTACTTTAAAGAATTATTTGTTTCCAATAGATGATGTTTTTAAAATATAATTTGTGATTAAATGCAGTTAAATCTTGTTAGAATTGATAAAGTAACTTTGAACATTGGAGTAGGTCAAGGAGGAGAAAAACTCGAGAATGCAAAGGCACTCTTGAAGAAACTCACAGGCTTACAGCCAGTTGATACTTTATCCAAAACTAGAAATCCAACATGGAAAGTTAGAATGGGAGATGCTATTGGATGCAAAGTCACATTGAGAGGAGAGAATGCGGTTAGTGTTCTAAAAAGAGTTTTAGATTCATTAGATTTTGTATTGAAACCAACGAGTTTTGACAATAATGGTAATGTTTCGTTTGGAGTTAAAGAATACATTGATGTTCCTGGATTGAAATATGATCCAAAAATTGGAATTCTAGGATTTGACGTTTGCGTTTCTCTAGGAAAACCCGGTTATAGGGTTATGAAGAGAAGAATTAAACCTGGAAAAATTCCAAGAAAACACAGGGTTTCTCAAAAAGAAGCTCAAGAATTCTTGCAAAAGAATTTTGACGTAAAATTTGAGGAAGCAGCTTAAGAGGGTTTTTGAATGGCTAAGATTAAGAAACAAAGAACATGGGACCTCCGAATGAAAGGACGAGGTAAAAGGAGAAGCAAGCTTACTGGAAATGCCCGTGGTTTAGTTTCAAAATATGGTTTGTATATTTCTAGGAAAGATTTTAGAGAAAGAGCAGTTGAATTAGGTTTTAGAAAATATAGTTAAGGTAATTATTCATGGATTATGTCGCAAGTGGTTTAAACTCTTTGAAAGTAGCAGTAATCAAGAGAAAATCTGAAGTTGAATTAAAGTATTCTTCAAAATTATTGAAGTCAGTTCTAGAAATTTTGAAGCAAGGAGATTTTATTACTTCATTTTCTCCTGTTCAGGAAGGAAGATTTGAAACTTTAAAAATTGTTATCAATCCTGGAAAAATTCACGTTTGCGGAGTTGTAAAACCAAGATTTTCAGTTAACAAGGATTCCTATGATAAGTGGGAACAAAGATTTTTGCCTTCAAGAGATATTGGTTTGTTGATTGTTTCAACCTCAAAAGGTTTGATGACTCACAAACAGGCTAAGACTCAAGGTTTGGGAGGAAGAATTATAGCATTTATTTATTAAATCGTGTTTATTATGGCAAAAAAAGTAAAAGAAGTTAAAGTTATTGAAGAAAAACTTGACGTTAATGGAATAACCGTGAAAGTTAACGGAGATCAGTTGATTTTAAGCAATGGATCTGGTGAAGTTATCAAAAAATTCAATAGCAAACTTGTTAGTATAGTGTTGACTGGCAATGAATTAGTTCTAAAACCACTTGGAAAATACAATAAGGAGTCAAAATCAATGATCAATTCATTAATAGCGCAT
>CABMDW010000058.1 GCA_902385045.1 uncultured archaeon
AACGAACAAAGGAAGAAGAACTACAATGTAACGTAATTCTTTTAGTTGTATTCCAAATTCAAGAGCTAATAAGAAAAATATTATTGAAAACAGCACTATGCTAGCATCAAACGAGAAAAGTTGAGTAAATTTAGATTTGGTTTTTTCCCAAAGAACTTTTCTATTAACCCACAAAACATAAAGAACAGGTATTAATGAAAAAGCTAGAATTAAGGGAAAACCTAAGAAATATGATGGAATCCTGTCAGGAACTCCTTGAGGGTGCGCTGAAAGAGGAATAGCTGCAACACCAAAAACGAAACCAAACATTAATTTCAAAGGATTTCCAGTTGTCTGATTACTAACATAAAAATAGGGAACAAATACTAAAAGAAAAGCTATAACTCCAAGATAAAACCACTTACTGGAAAAAATCTTGAAGCGATATTTAATCAAAAGAGGAATTGCAAATCCAGGCAATACTGCGAGACCAATGAATCTAGACAATACTAAAAGGCCGCTGAAAAAACCTAGAAAAACCAAGTTAGAAAGTTCATTCTTAGATTCAAAAATAAAATGAAGACAGATAACTAAAAGTAACATGAAAAGAGGTTCGGATAATGCTCTTCCAGCAAAAAATATGAAAAACGGATTAAACAAGAAAATCAAAGATGAATAAAATGCAACATCCTCTCCAAAATTCTTTTTTACAGAATAATAAAAGATGGCTACTGCAAGAAAACTAACTAAAAGAGATGCAATTTTGGTAATGAGTTCACTTGAACCAAAAAATAAATATACTCCAGACAAAAGAGCCGGCCAAAGAGGAGCACGGTTAAGATCGGCTGAAGACATATAGGTTCTAGAGGTAAATTGATTGGCTAGATTCATGTAAACATATTCGTCAGAAGCAAAAGTATAGTAAAGCAACGAAGACAAAATAATTACTACAATTCCAATGCTTATTAAAAGTAATTTCGTAGATTTCATAACAATACCGGTAAAGCGTTCATAATACAAAAAATAAACGTATTATTTATTTATACAGCTAATAATAAATTCAAACATGTCATTCAGAAAAGACCTATTGTCAGGAAGTTTTTGGAATATATTAGCTAGTTTTTCAGGAAAATTCCTTGCTTTCTTTACTAGTATAATTATTTTGAAAATATTCACTGTTTCAGAAGTAGGAATATTTGATTATGGTTTTACGCTAATAACCACGCTGATACCGTTATTGTCTCTAAATTTTGGGGCATTAACAATGTATTATTTGCCAAAGCTCAAAGATGCTGAAAAACACGCGTTTACCATCATAATAAGTTCACTTGGATTTATAGTTCTTGCAAGCATACTAACATTCTTACTCAAAAATACTATACTAGGATATTTGGGTAAAGATAACATATCCACATACTATAATGTTATTCTAGTAACTGGAATATTGTTTACAGAATATGGTATTTCAATACTAGTATTTCAAACTCTTAAAAAGTTTTCAACAGCATTTATTTGCTCAGTAGGTCAATCTGTTTTATTATTTGCTCTCATCGCATTAGAAGTTTTCTTGAAAGTTCATGGACTAATATATTACTACAGAGTAACTGGATTATTCGTATACTACATTATATCTTATCTTCCATTTGTAGCATATACTTTGTTTAAAGTAATTAAAGAATCTCCGAAATTCAGAATAAAAAGCTTTAAACACTTTTTCAATTCAACAGTAAAATATTATCCTATATTCATCGTAATATGGGCATCAACTTTCATTGTAAGAAGCTTAATTTTCAAAGACAGTAGTGAAACTCTAGGTGCTCTAAGACTATTAGAATCATATTACATAATACCAGGAACGATTATAGGAAGCATTTCGTTAGCATTGATTCCGTTAATACAAAGTGCTAGAAAAAATTCTCAAAAATCATATGAAAAACTACAAAAATTAATGTCAATAATCAACTTAGTATTGTTCATACTTTTCATATTTTCATTTAATTTCTTTTCAAATTTAATATTCGGAACTAAATACGCATTTGTAGGAAGTTATTATCCTATGTTCATCATAGGATTTTGTATTTATACTTTCATAAGCAATTTTTCATCTTTCATTATGTCATTCAAAGATGCATTCTGGAAAACAAATATCGCAGCAGGAGTAGGACAAATAGCATTCGTAATAGCTTCAATAATATTACCAAAAACACTTGTAGGTTATTCTACAGCTCTTCTCATAAATGGAATAGTTTTAATGATTACATTCGCGTTAATTGTAAAAAGAATTAGAAATTTTGTAAAAAGACAATGGATCTTTGTATTAACTTCGTTGGCCTTGTTTCTTGGAAGTGGTTTTATTCTAACCCTTCAGATCTCAGCCTTATTGCAATTAATAATAGGAATCGTAGCTACAGGAGTCATAATAATTGTACTAATAACTTCCAAGAATTTAGATTATGAAATGATTAAAGAAACAATTAATTTCATAAAAGAAAAATTAATGAGCAAAAAAATAATAAATTAAACTAAGCTCTTAATTATCGAAGTTATTTTCAAAATAACCTTGTCAGAAGAAAAGTCATTGATAATAATAAAATTTTTCTTGGAATAAATGAAACTCTTTAACTTCAAAGGAACCTCGTTCAAATCGTCATAAATTATTCCAGTTTTATCATCAATAACCGGATATCTATCTCCAATACCAGTAGTAATTACAGGGACACGACAAGCCAAACTTTCTAAAGCAACTCGTGAAGAGGCGGGGTGTCGTATAGGATTAAAGACAAAATTACTTGAATTTAATACAAAAGGAAGATCTTCGTTATTTAATTTACCAAGATAAAAGCAATTGCCATTTTTTGTAACCTTCAAAACAGGACTTTTGACTGGACCATCTCCAACAATCAATAACTTGTGTTTAACATTCAGAATTTTTTCAAAATCAATCAAGGAATTAACTCCTTTTTCGCTTGAAAATCTGTTGATGAAGCTAAAAACGAAATCAGATCTTTTTAGTCTAAGATTAAATCTTTTATTCAGATAATTTCTTGATTTTGTTTTTTCAGAAGCCTTAAAAGTCCTCAAATCAACGGGATTAGGAATATAAGTTAATTTACTACGAAAACTTTCAGGTATGAAATTCCTAACATACTTGTCAACATAAATACATTTATCAGAAAAAATTAGATTTTTTTCTTCTATATCCTTCCACAATCTGAAAAGGAATGGAATTCTGAACTTACCAGCTAACACTACTGAAGGAAGTCCATGAAAAATCATTATTTTTTTACAGTCGTATTTTACCCACGCTTGGTCTTCAAAAAATAATGAAGTAAATGTACCTAGTAAAACACTTCCAGTAAAAGAAGTTGGACCGTGGATGAACATTAAATCCGGGTTTAAATTCTTTAAAATAACTAATTTTTCCTTTTCTAAAACAAACTGATTGAAACGAGTCTTTGCAGTTTTAGTTCTAATAATATTCAGTTTTTTTGATTTTTCGAATTCCTTTTGTCCTTTGAGTCTGTCACAGACTAGAAAATGCTCTCCCTTCAGACTAGCTAAGAATCTAATATATTCTTCTACTCCACCTATGGAATTTACAGCATATTCCTTATGAATCTGAACTATTTTCATCATAATTATTAAAAGTTAAAACTATTTTAAACGATTAATGTAAAAGTTAATTAACTTTCAAGCAATTTCAATAATGTGAAATGCATTATTTGCGATTCGGAATGTGAATCTAAGCTTAAGTCTAGAGATAATTTTATAACTGGAGATTATGGTTTTAACGTGTGGAATTGCACGAACTGTAAACTATTATTCTTGAATCCCATGCCTTCTGAAAAAGAATTAGCAAAATACTATCCTCAAGATAAATATTATTCATTAAAAGGCGAAACTTCTGAAATTAAAAAACTTTTTTTAAAAATATATAGAAGTATCATAGACCTAGCAATACCTTCTCAAAAAGAAGATTGGAAAGCAGGTCAAAAAGTAGTTGATCTCGGAAGCGGATCTGGGGAATATTTGATAAAATTAAAAGAAAAAGGAATAGAAGCGGTTGGAGTTGAGCCTTATAATTTTGATGAAGAATATGCCAAAAAAATGGGGCTAACTATATACAAAAATTCTCTTAACAAAACGAACTTCCCTGATAAAAGCTTTGACGGAATCAGAATGTCACACGTATTTGAACATATTTCAAATCCTGAAGAAGTGCTTAATGAAAGTAAACGAATCCTGAAAGATGATGGAAAAATAATAATTTCGACTCCGAATTCAAATTCTTGGGCTTTCAGGTGGTTCAAAAAAAACTGGTATGCTCTTGATTCTCCTAGGCACGTATATCTTTATTCTCCTGAAAATCTAGAACTTTTAGCTAAAAAAAATGGTTTGAAGGTAGAAAAAGTATTTTTTGAATCTGGAGCAATAAACTATTCTGCTTCAATTTACTATTCTATAATAAATGGTCTAGGTTTGAAGTGGACACTATTAACTGCAAACTTACCTCTAAAAATCATAACTCCACTGTTCATTCCGTTAGCCTGGGTCTCAAACGTGATGAAAAAAGGAGATTACATGAAAGTAATACTAGTGAAAAAATCAGCTTGAAAAAATAGCTTGAACTACTTTCATCGACTTTTCAAAATCAATAATATTATATAATAATAATCTAGCAATTACTTCAATAAAATAAAAGAAACCCCATAAAATAAATTGAAGCCCGTGAGAATTCTTTGCTATGAAATATCTTTTATTTCTAACCAAGAGAAAAATAGATCTAGGTGAATAACCACCTCCAGTACTCATTCCAACTTTATGATAGATAACACTATGAGGTTGCAAAAACAATTTGAAACCTAATTTTTTAGTTCGAAAACACCAATCGGTTTCTTCAATATAAGCAAAATATTTTTCACCAAAACCTTTAGTTTTAATCCAAACATGCTTGCGAATCAACATGCAACAACCTACTAAAGCAGACACTTCTTTTTCTCCTTCGGAAAAATCTTTTTGATTAAAACATCTTAGAGTAGCTCTTCCAGTAAATTCGTTAAAAGTAGAACCTGCGGCCCAAATGATTTTCGGATTTGAATAATACATTATTTTAGGACTTACTGCAGCTATCATATCATTTTTCTTAATAGTTTCAAGTAATTTTACTAGGAAATTGGATTCTACAATTGTATCGTTATTCAATAGACAATAATAAGTGCTGTTTTTGTCAGCGTGTTTTATGGCGATATTATTTCCTCTAGCAAAACCCGTATTTTGCTTTTCTCTGAATAATTTTAATTTTAAATTAGTCTTTAATTTCTTTAATTTTATAAAATCTTCATTCTTGCTTCCGTTGTCTAGTAGAATTACTTCAAAATTTCCTTTGACTTTTTCCAAACTTTTGATGCATTCAATAGTATCATCGGCTGAGTTCCAATTTAAAATAATAATTGAAGTTTTATCCATTCGTAATAATCACTTTAATTTAATTAAAAGAACTTGTGATTAAGCATAAAGGCATTAAAGGATTATGCTCTATTTTAAATATGAACATTGGAATTTACCAGCCGTGGATTTACCAGAGGGGAGGAATGGAAAAAGATATTCTATGCTTCGCCAAAAATTCCAAACACAAAATAATATTTTACACTAACAATTATAATCCAAAGAATACTTTTCGAGACTTCAAGAAATTCAAAGTAATACAATTGAATACTACTCCAGTTGAAAGAGACTTCATAAGTAATATCAAAACGATTTTAACAATTCTAAACACTAAAATTCCAAAAGAACCAAAAATTGATGTTCTACTGGTGTCAACTGGAGGTTTCGGAGAATTAATTTCATTAAATTACAATGAAAGGCAATTTCTCTTCTGTCATACACCTATAAGGGCATTTCATGATGAAAAATTCAAAAAACACGGAATACAATCTAGTTTATTCAAAATACCTTACGTCATGCTTGAGAAAAAAGCTTTTTCAAAATATTCTAAAATAATTGTTCACAGTCAGAATGTAAAGAATAGAATAGTCAACGATAAACTTGCTGATTCAAGGAAAATAAAAAAAGTATATGGGTGCACGAAAATATACAAAAAATCAAATGTTTTCAAGAAATATTTTTTCGCCCCGGGAAGAATCCATTGGACTAAAGGTTTTGAAAAAATAATTGAAGAATTCAAGGAATTTGAGAAAAAAAATAAAGGCTTTAACTTAATAATAGGCGGAAATTACGATCAAAAAAATAAAAAATATTACGAAAAACTTAAGAAACTGATTAATCCAAGAATTCAAATTTTAACTAACACTACTGAAAAACAATTTGATAAATTATATGAAGAATGCTATTGTGTAATATTCAACGGTTTGAATGAAGATTGGGGTTTAGTAAACTTGGAAGGATTTGCCCATGGTAAACCAGTAATAAGTATTAATGAAGGAGGACCACTAGAACAAGTAATCAACGGAAAAAATGGATTTCTATGTAAGGAAAATGAATTTCATGAAAAAATGTCATATGTTGCAAGTCATCCTGAAAAAGTAAAAAAGATGGGAGAATTTGCCTTTTCATTTGTTAAAAAATATTCTGAAAAAGAATTTGCGAGACAAATAGATGAAATCTTAGAAAAGCTAGACTAACGAATGCAAGTATTTTTCTAAAGTCATACTATAAGAAAAACCTAATTTTCTTATCTTAGAATCTCCCATAGAGTATCTAAAATCATGCCCCAAACGATCAGGAACAAAATCTATTAACGATTCAGGTTTATTGAATGTCTTCAAAATTAGTTTTACTAAAGATATGTTTGAAGTTTCTTCTGGACCAGGAATATTATAATCTTGATTCTTAATTCCTCGTTCTAAAACTAATTTTATAGCGTTACAATGATCTTTTACATAAACCCAGTTTCTAATTTGCAAGCCACGTCCATAAACGGGAGTTTTTTTGTTTGATAGAATATTTGAAATGGTTTTAGGAATTAACTTTTCTGGATGCTGGTTTGGACCATAATTATTGGCTCCCCGAGTAATAAGGTAAGGAATGCCATAAGTTTCATGATATGCTTTGACTAATAATTCTGCAGAAGCTTTAGTTGCAGAATAGGGATTTCTAGGATTCAAAGGACTTTCTTCAGTAAAAGAACCTTTTTCAATACTTCCATAAACTTCATCTGTTGAAATCTGAAGAATCATTTTATCATGCTTTCTACAGAAATCAAGTAAACTTCTAACTCCTTGAACATTAGATTGAACGAATTCAGTCGAACTTTTAATGCTGTTGTCAACATGCGATTCTGCTGCAAAATTTATTACCCAATCGATATCAGAATATTTTTCCAAAGTGCTTTCATCGTTGATATCTGCTTTGACAAACTCATAATTTTCAGGCTTTGTAATTGAAACGTTTTCGAACTTAGCCGCATAAGTCATTTTATCAATATTTACAATAGAATATTCGTTTTCTTCCTGAAGTAAATTGATGAAATTACTACCGATAAAACCAAGCCCGCCTGTAACTAATAATTTCATTTAATCACGTGCAGAATAATGTTGGGTTGCCTTTTTCAAAGAATCAAAGGTACCTGCATCACTCCAAAAACCTTTTACAATAGAAAATTCAAGTTGTCCTTTTTGAAGATAAGCATTATTAACATCAGTAATTTCTAATTCACCGCGATTAGAAGGCTTTAAAGTTTTTATTATAGTGAACACGGAATTGTCATAACAATACAATCCAGTTACAGCATATTTTGAAGGCGGATTCTTAGGTTTTTCTAGAATGTTGATTATTTTATTATCCTTAAATTCTGGAACTCCAAAACGAAAAGCATCTGGTACTTCTTTCAAAAAAATCATGCAACCTTTCTTAAAAGAAGCTACTTCATTTGGAAAAGTATCATCAAATAAATTATCTCCTAGAATTACGCAAACACTATCACCATTAGCAAAATTTTCCGATAATCCTAAGGCCTGTGCAATTCCTCCAGCTTCATCTTGAACTTTATAAGTAAGAGTGCAACCATAGTTCTTTCCTGATCCTAAAAATCTCATGAAATCTCCAGTATGTTCTGGACCAGTTATTATTAAAATATCCTTAATTCCTGCTTGCAAAAGAGTGTTGAGTGGATACATTATCATCGGCTTATTCCAAACTGGAAGCAAGTGTTTGTTAGTTAGATTAGTTAAAGGTTTTAACCTCGTCCCTAAACCGCCTGCAAGAATTATTCCTTTCAATTTAATTTCGCCTTTTCAATAGCATACTTTTTCAAAGTATCTTTCATTGCTTCTTCTACAGTTCTCATTTTGAAGCCTTTCGATTCTAATTTATCAACACTAAGAACACAATTTGTTCTCTCTGAGATAGTAAAAGAATATAATTCTTCTAAAGAAATGAATTCACATTGATGATTTGGATCAACTAGTTCATGATAATAGTCCATAAACTGTCTCCAATTAATTGAACCTTTGTTTAAAACATTGTAAATTCCTGTTTCTTTCCTTGCAACTAAAAACTTTAGAGCTGCAATTAAATCGTCAACGCTTGTAATAGAATTTTCTTCTACTATCAATTTTTTATAAGAAGCTAATTTATCAATCAAATTTTTAGGATAAAGGGGTTTCCAATCATAAGGCATTCTCATTCTAAGTTGTAATGTGTTTGGAAATCTTTCTAATAATTTTTGACACCAAATTTTAGTGTAACTGTAAAACTGGTTTCCTGAAAAATTAGGTTCATCTGTTTCACTGAAGCCTTTTCCATTATTATCTCCCTGATACATGCAACCAGTTCCAACATAAACAAAATAAGCATTTTCTTGAAAACATGCTTGTCCTAAATTAAAATTTCCCACAGTATTCGCAGAAACCGTTTCAAACTTGTGCGTTTCACACCAGTCTACTGTAGGATTTCCTGTTCTTCCAGCAGTACTTACAACCACATCAGGAGAATTTTCTCTAATTTCTTTAACCATTCCTTGATAATCAAGTAAATTGGACTTAGCAAAAACTACTTCTTCGTTTAATCTTTCACCTAAAATTGATCCAATCCAACCTTTACCGAAGATGAGGTATTTCATTATATTAATTTAACTTCAAGACAATAAAAATCATCCTAAAAATACGAGAAATTATGTTTAGCATCTATCACAAACCATTTATATTCGCATTCCGTGCAAAAGAATAATAGTGGAAGAACAATGCGGATAATAGAATTAGCCAGAAATTTTTCATATAATGATGGAATTTCTAGAGTAATTTTTGAACTTTCGAAAAAACTAAAGAAAAAACATGACGTAGAGGTAATCTACAATTATTCTTCAGGAGAACCGATAAAATTTCCTTCAAAACAACTAGGTCAACTAGAAACAATAAATTACGTTTCAAAAAACGCTGATATAGTACACACCCATTTTGGCTTGAGTTTAGCTTTTGCAGATATGTCAAAAAAAATTAATTCAAACTTAAAGCATGTTTACACTTATCACGTAAATCCTCCTAGAGAAGTTACTGGAAGTAGTTGGTTTGATTATAAAAAAATAAACATGGGAATTTATCTTGGAGTTAAAGGTGGAGTGGATAAAGTAGTAGCAATAAGCAAGTATGCCAAAATAGATTTTCTGGAAAAATACGGGAAACCAGAACCGATAGTGATTTACAATGGAGTCGACACTGAAAAATTTGTTCCTAATAAAAAATCTGGAAGAAGCTTTCGTGAAAAACACAACATATCTTCAGACTGTTTCCTTTTAGGTTATTTAGCTAGATTTTCGTTTCAGAAAAATCATCCATTCCTAATCAGACTTGCAAAGGAATTACCGAAAGATATCAAAATCGTGTTAGCTGGAAATCCTAATACTGGAGCAAAAAGCACTTACAATTACTGCAAAGAATTAATAAAATCATTAAATCTTGAAGAAAAAATAATCGTGTTAGAAAATATTCCTGAAAATGAAATCACTGATTTTTACAATTCATTAGATGTTTATGTTATACCATCATTATGGGAGGGATTTGGATTGCCTATTCTTGAAGCAATGTCCTGCGAGAAACCAGTAGTGTCCTTAAACTCTTATGTTTATCCAGAATTAGTTGGGGGAGATAAGAAAAATGGTTTTACGGCAAAAAACATTAACGAGTTCAAGAAACAGGTCTTAAAATTATATTCTGATTCAAAATTATATAAGGAAACTTCTAAAAATGCAATAAAATTCGCGAAAACAATGGATTGGGAAAAGAAAGCAGAAGAATATAGTAAAATGATGAAAAAACTAGTAGAATGATTATTTGTTCGTCGCAGCATACTTCTTCAAAGTATCTCTTAATGCTTCATGAACTTCACGAACTTTGAAACCAGTTAACTCTAATTTGTCAGTTGTTAATACCGAGTAACTTCTCTTTACTAAAGTTATATTAGATAATTCTTCTGGAGAAATAAAAGTACAAGAAAAGTTTGGGTCAACTAATTCAATATAAGCCGCAATAAACTCTTCCCAAGTAATAGGATTCTTATTTACTACATTAAATTCTCCACTCAATCTTTTTTCTCCTAAAAATTCTATTGCATTGAATAAATCATCACAAATAGTAATTGAATTTGGGACTCCAGTAATTATTTTTGAATAAGTAGATAGCTTATCTACTAAATTTCTTGGATTTTTTTTCCAATCTACTGCCATTTTTATCCTGAGAACTAAAAATTGTGGAAAACGTTCCTTCAATATCTGCTGAGACCAAGCTTTTGTAAGACTATAAAAGTTTCCAGTAAAATTTGGAAGATCATCTTCACTGAAACCTTTGCCATTATTATCGCCATCGTAAACACTACCTGAATCAATATGAATTAAATACGTGTTTTCCTGAAAGCATGCTTGCGCCAAATTAAAAACTCCAACAAGATTTGAAGAAATTGTTTCAAACTTATGCAAATCACACCAATCGGTATTAGTTCCTCCGGTTTTACCAGCAAAATTAACCACTATATCTGGTGAAATTTTTTTGATTTCATTTACGACATCCAAATAATCAACTAAATTGGCATTAGCGTAAACTATTTCACCTTTAACTCTTTCTCCGAATAAAGTTCCTAAAAAACCTTTACCAAAAACTAAATACCTCATGTGAAATAATAAAGGCTTTACAACAATAAATAAACAATTACATATAATTAGAGACTACAGCGTCCTTTGGTTTTTTTCTTCACGACTATTTTTCATAGTTTTTTCAACTTTCTTTTCCTTGTTTTTCCCAGACCACAAGTAAGCTTCATCAATAGTATCTTTAGTGACTAGAATTTTTAATTTCCCAGTACTGATTCTTGCTGTTCTCCCCCGCCTTTGCACTAATCTTATTTCTGAAGGAACATTATCATAAAAAATTACTGTACCCACATTAGTGATGTCTAATCCTTCCTCTCCGATACTAGTAGCTAACAATACTTTAAACTTTTTTTCTCTGAAATCTTGAATTATTTGAGCCTGTTCTTTCTGCTTCATACCATTCTTGCTCTGACCTACTAATTCTTGTGAAACAATTCCGTTCAAAGCAAGTTCTCTTTTGATTACTTGAATTGTATCCCTATAATGAGCAAAAATAAGACAATTATCTTCAACAGTTGCTTCTTTTACAATATCAGACAAATTCAAAAGCTTAGGATGTTCCAAGCCCCGAGTGATTAAATTCATTGCCTTTTCTTCTATTTCACGCAATAAAGGATTATTGGATAAATCCAAAGCCGCCTTTGTTTCTTCTTTCCGACTTCTTAATTTTTCAATGAAAGACTTTAAAGTAGAAACTGTTTGAGTTTGGAGTAGTTCGTGCATTAATAACACGTTTAACAGAATTGCATTCTGTTTTAACGCATTATATTTCAAAGGAGTATTCATTTTGGCAATCATAGGTTGAAGTGCAAGCAACAATTTTCTGGGAGGATTAGGAGTTTTAATGAATCCTTTTGAAAACAGGAAATGTAATGGCGGTTTTTTTAGTTCTTCAATCATTGAAGCAAGATCATAAAAATAAGATGGAAAATTAAAGTAAATTATCTCACTCTCAATTTCTTGAGAATAGTCGGTTACATCAAGTTCATCTCCCTTTCTTGACTCTACAAGCTTAATTTTCAAATTTGCTAATAATTCTTCGTACCTTTGCTTGTCAGCATAAGGTGAAGCAGTTAAAGCAAGAACCAAACCTTGATGCCAAGCAGCTATAGGAACATAAGCGTAATCTCCGGCAGCCCTGTGAGCTTCGTCAAAGACGATTAAATCAAATTTTCTACCTGTTTTAATTAAAAAACCTAAATCGTTTTCAATGCATTGTGGAGTAG
>CABMDW010000059.1 GCA_902385045.1 uncultured archaeon
CTTCGGAATTATAACCATAAGAATCTATTCTCAAATCAACTTGTTGAATTCCATTTACGATTTTTACGGGATTATCAGTATAAATTGGAAGAGAATTTGAATTCTGATTAGAAACAATTGCGGAATTGGCAGCAGGATTAAATGCAACCAAATAAACAATTACTCCCACTAACGCAAAAATTGTTAAAAAAATTAACCATTTACTTTTATTCATAAAAAAACACTTCTTTTCAAGAAAAATTTGTTTTCTTGTAATAACATCAGTCATGAAACAATAGATATTAATTAGTGAAACAATCATTTTTACTAAATGAAACCATTTCAAAAAAATGAAACAAACTGGAATAATAGAATATTACTAGTATTACTAATACTTTTAGCATTCGTTAGTCTGATTGTGTTACTAGTTTTCTCGTATATTAATTACGGAGATACTACGAATCCTATTCTAAAATTCTTTATAGAATATCATTTGGAATTTATGATTGCAATGGTGTTCGTTGGGTTTGGAGTTGGAATAATAACTTACTACATTTTATCTGGAAAAATCAAAGAGCAAGATGAAACAATAAAAGAAACTGGAAAATTATTATTGAACTTATTGAATTCAAACGAAAAAGAAGTGATTGAATATTTAGTAAACAATAATGGAATTGCAAATCAATATGAATTAACGCACTTGAATGGCATGACACGGTTAAAAATACACAGAGTATTAGAAAAACTAGAAGAAAAACAAATAATTACTAGAACAAGATTAGGAAAAATAAATAAAATAAAAATGGCCGATAATATCCTTGAATCGTTGAAAACCTTAGTCTAAAAAACAATGAGTTGTTAAACAATCTATGGCTGAAAATGAATTCGTAGTAACTCCTTGGGAAGTTTCTGGAGAAATTGATTATGAGAAATTAATCACCAGGTTTGGAACTCAGAAGATTGATGATGCATTAAAGGAGAGAATCAAGAAAGACTTTGGAGAACTTCACTTTATGATTGAAAGAGACTTAATTTTTTCTCACAGAGATTTAATTGAATACTTGGAAGCCTTTGAAAAAAAAGAACCGATTTACTTGTATACTGGAAGAGGACCTTCTGGAAAAATTCATTTAGGACATATGATTCCATTGATGTTTACTAAATGGCTACAAGACATGACTGGAGCAACACTATTATTCCAGTTTACTGATGATGAAAAATTCTTGTTCAAAGACAAACTCTCAAGAAAAGAAACATTAGACTACGCTTATGAAAATATGTTGGATGTCATTGCATTAGGATTCAAGCCAGAAAACACTAAATTTATAATAGATACTCAAAATGCTAAAACGATGTACCCATTATCTTTAGAAGTTGCAAAGAAACTAACTTTATCAACTGCAAAAGCCGTATTCGGATTTGAAAATCACACTAATGTTGGAAGCATTTACTTTACTTCAATGCAAACAGTACCAGCAATGCTACCAACAATAATCGAAGGAAAGCCTACTCGTGTATTGATTCCTTGTGCAATAGATCAAGATCCTCACTTTAGGGTCACTAGAGACATTATTCCAAAACTCGGCTATCCAAAACCCGCGTTAATTCACAGTAAAATGATGCCATCACTAAGAGTAGCAGGAAAAATGAGTGCAAGTGATGAAGAATCAGCAATCTATACTACAGATTCAGAAGAAACAGTCAACAAGAAAGTAGCAAGAGCATTTACTGGAGGAAGAGCAACACTAGAAGAACAAAAGAAATTAGGAGGAAATCCAGACATTTGCAGTGTTTGTGCTTATTTCAAGTTCTTTTTTGAACCAAATACTCAAAAACTAGAAAAAAGACTAAACGCTTACAGAAAAGGAAAAGTAATGGATGGAGAAAACAAGCAAGAACTAGCAAAAAGAATCAACAAATTCTTAAAACAACACCAAGCTAAAAGAGAAAAAGCTAGAAGCAAATTAAAGAAATACTTATTCAAAGATATTGTTGTATGAAAATTCTAGAACAACTCAACTTTGCTTCAGGACTACCAGCACTAGAATATAAAAAAACCACTTTCATTGCAGATTCTCATTTTGGAATAGAAGCCTACTTAAAAAATAATGGGCTAAACATGAATCGGGATAAAGAAAACGTTAAAAGATTAAACGAATTCTCTAACGAATTTAATTCAAAAAAATTAGTTGTAATCGGAGACTTCAAGCATGGAACTAGCGGTTTTGAGAAAGGAGAAAAAGGAATTATATTCGAATATTTAAGAGAATTAAATTACGAAGAAATAATTGTGACAAAAGGAAACCACGATTCTAAAATCGAAGAACTATTAGATTTAGAGCCTAGATTGAAAATAGAAAAACCTGAAGGCAAAATAATTAATGACATTGGAATTTTCCACGGTCATGCAGTTCCAGATAAAAAAGTCTTAGAACAAAAACTAGTATTCTTAGGCCACAATCATCCTGCACTAAAAGAAGAAACAGGAAAAATCAAGTGCTGGGTACACGGAAAACGAGTCAACGGAAATTACTTCCTATTATTCCCAGCATTTTCTAGTCTGGCTCAAGGATTTCCAATAAACAGCATACAAAAAGCAAGTGAATTAATGGGTCCCTTCTTCAAACAGGAAAACGTAGATTACGAGCAAATGAAAATAAACACGATAAATGGCATAGGATTAGGGTTTTTGAAGAACATTTTATCAGTTAAACCCAAAAAAGTGTCGGAAGCTGATTATTAAAAACCCTAAAATTCATAATAAATTCTTGAAATTTAAGGCCGAGAGGCTAAAATTAAGATTATAGGTGTTTAACGATGGGTAGAGGAAAAGAAAAAGTAGTCAGATGCGACAAATGCGGTAGAGAATGCAGAAAAGACAAGGCAGTTTTCATTGAAAAAATGGTTTTCTCTAATCCAGTAGATAGAAAAGAATTAGTAGGAGATAATGGTTACAACAGAGGAACAATGAGAGAAATGTGCTATTGCCCTTCATGTGGAAAACACTTAAGAGTATATGAAAAGAAAATCGAACAATTAAAAAGACAAAAAGAAAGAAGCGAAAACAGAGAACAATTCGGTTCAAGACCATTCAACAGACCTCAAGGACAATATGGCCAAAATCAACAAGCCCAACAACCTCAAGCTCCTGTCGTTCAACCACCAGAAAACACAGAACAGCCTCCAGCAGTTTAATTAAAAACAATTAATTCAAACTATAAACTAATTCTAAGAATATTTTTTGCTTCTTACAATTGTTATGGCCGAAATAACGACGATTATAAGCAATATTATTGCCAAAATAATTACTAATGGAAGCTTAAGTGCCACTCCTCCACTTCTATAAACAATGAATTTAAAATCATATTCTTTTGATTTGCCTCTTGCTTCAATCATTACTTTTCCAGAGTATTCTCCTACTGGACTATTGATACCACAATTTATTGAAAATTCATAATGCAGTAAATCTCTCTTAGTTACCGATACGTTCATAGTTTCTGGTGTAACAGAACAATTTGCAGTTACTTCAAGATTAAGTGTGGCGTTGACATCATCTATTCCTGCGTTAGCAATATCTATTTGGGCAGTACCCATGTCTCCTTGTAATATTCCTGCAGGAGTGTTTACTTTTATTAACAATTCTCCTAAATCGTACTCTGCAGTTATTATTTGAACTCCTGAAAAGAAAGCTTTGATTTTTTGGGATTCAGGGACTCCCGATGTTTTTCTTCCGAAATATGAAAAAATTTTTCTTCCAATACCGCTAAAAAACAATTCCCACGAAACCTGTGGGTCTTTTCTTATAATATCTGGAGGTACATCAAAAGTAATATCATCAGTACTATTAGCAAAGGTTTTAGGAATGTCTTCAACTATTTTAATTATCTTGGATTTATTTTCATTATTATAGAATGTTAACCTCATTGTTGAAACTCCAGTTAATGGATCTACAAGATATCTTCTTAAAACTCCTTGAGGTGTCGAGGGTTTTACTGTAAGTACAGTTATTGCAGTATTTTGAACTCCCGGCTGTTGTACTTTTATAGCATATGTTTGCGGACCTGTTCCTGCAGAGTCTGGATTAGTCGTATTTCCTATAGTGAGATTAAGCCTAAATAAAATATCGTTTAATTTAATTAGAGTATAATTCCATTCATCGGGAATTCCACTTACATTAACATTAGAAAGATTAATGTCTTTCCCAGCAACCGTATAATTTATTCCTAAATTGTCTTTGGGTAAAGCCTCAATATAATACGAGACAGGATAAATTACCGGGTTAGGTTGAGGACCTATTTTGTTTTGATCTATTACACTTAAATCTTCAGGTGGAGTAAAATCAAAACCAGTATTTTGATTTTCAGGGGTTACATTTACGGGAGTTTCTGAAGAATTACTTTGATCGCTTCCTACAATTTCGCCACTTCCTGAACTACTAGAACTTCCACCACCAACTGCAGTTTCTCCCTGACCAGAATTACCGGTTCCCCCACTGCTTGGCGTTGTAACAGTCAAATCATAAGTAGTACCCCATGATCGATTAGTAGTATTAATAGCCACATAAATTTCATGAGTACCAGCTTGCAAACTACTGTTGTATCCTTGAAGCAAATCTGCAGTTTCAGCAACTAATAAAGTTGTTTGAGTAAGATTTATTACTTCATTAGAATCCGGGATAGTAATAGTTGTGTTAAAGGTCCCTGGAGCACTTCCAATATTTGTAAAGTTAACTTCAAAGACTAATGAATCTCCAGGGTTTATAGTCGCTGGGAGAGTTTTGAAAATGTTTATATGCAATACTGGCTCGCTCGAAATAGTAGCATTGGA
>CABMDW010000060.1 GCA_902385045.1 uncultured archaeon
AAGCCAGTTATTACTTTACCAGCTAGACTGATAAATGGACGATTTACATATGGTATGTATTTGACTATGGGTATTTATGACTGTATTGCTATTGAGTTAGTTGATTATGGTAATAAGGTAAAGGTTCTGTGTGAGAATGATTTATATTATAATGAATTATGTAGTCGTATCAAGGCTAACAAATCAAAGTTATTTGAGGAGAAGAAGAGTGTTGATGATTGGGCACGGTTGTTAAAGCAGATTGTAGATGATTATATTAAGTCTCCTTCTGAAGTTAAGGCTGATTCAAAGTTTGAAGTTGTAGTTGAAAAGGATGAACCAATACCAACTAAAGTTAAGCCAAAGATTGAAGAACTAGAAAATGTAGATTAAATTTGAATATAAAAAAGAGTATCATATCATGGACAACGCAGTTATCAAAATTCAAAGTGTTTTTCGTGGGTATTTATACCGTAAAACACATTTGCCAATAACTCTACGTATTATCAAACAACATTTAAAAACTACATTTATTAAATGCTCTAAGCAATTAAAAGATGGAAGATTAAATAGTTGTATTGATGAAGAGTTTATTATACAGTTAATTACTCAAAAATTTAATAATCGCGTTATAGTTCCAGAAAAACGTAAATGGTATGATATTTTGATACGAGACTTTAATTTCGGTTGGATTCCAGTAAATATTAAATCAACGACTACTAAAACATCAGATAATGTTGGTAATTTAGCTATATGTGTATATTCATATACATCATATAAAATGAATTTAGATAAATCTTATAATAATGGATTGATGTCTAGAGTTTTAATTGATTGTTTATTAAATAAAAAATATAATAGAAGTAATCGGGATTATTACTTTCTTGTAGTAAATAAAGATGATACAACAGAAGTTATAATTAATAGTTGTCGTGGTCTTTCCAAATTAACTCCTAATATAAATAATTTACCATTTCAAGTTAAATGGTGCCAAAATAAAAAGTTTAGATACTTTAAGATTGAAAAGGTTATATGTAAGTTTATTAGATGCGTTAAAACACCAAAACATAGCTGGAAAGAAGATTTTTTAGCTAATATTAGATGTCTAAAGGGGCATTAAGTAATTGTCGTTGCCCAATTTTAAACCTACCAGAGAAAGTAAAGCATTTCCGAAATGAGGTTGAATTTAATACTTTAACTATATGTTTAATATCTATGTTATCATATTTTGGTTTTAACATAATTAAATTAGCACCAAATAATGCTATCCTTCCTTTAAATGCGATTTTTTTATGCCTAGTTAATGTCTTAACATAAATACATCTTTCTCCTTCAAATTCTTTCATTACATTTATATTTCGTAAAGCTCCCCATTCAAACCAGTTTTTATCATTAAATTTTCGTATCTTACGTTCCAATAATTCATTTTTATAACTTAACATGTAATCATTTATATTTTCATTGTTAGATGGAAACGAATCTAATAAAATGTATTTAGCTACTTTATTCTTTCCAATAATTATTTCAGTATTAGCTAATATATCGTTCTTAAATATGGTTTCTTTGCCACTAACTAATCCAACATACGCGTTAAAATAATCACTAATTAATTTAAATGGTGTGTTAATTTTTCTAAATAAAACCATACCATTAACATTAAATAGATATCGTTGTTTATCGTTGTATTTTACAGAGTTATCAATATTTTGTGTTTTTTGATATCTAAATACTATTACATCTATAGTTGCTCCTTCAAATAACTTATCATTATGTGGATTATATATATCTGTAAAAGTGCCATTAATTAGCATAGTTTTAATAATAGAAATGGCTGATGTTGTATAGAAAAAGTCTGATGGAACTATAACTATCAATTCTCCATCATCATCTAATAATTCAATACATTTTTCTATAAACTTGATGTATTGATTATATTCTTTTTTAAGTTTTATGAATGGTGGATTAGATATTATCGTTCTATACTTTTTGTGAATTTCACACGTTAGAAAATCACAAAATATAATTTGTTCTTTCTTGATACAATTTAATGTATCCAATGTATCATCTATTTCATATAAATCGAGAGCTACAAATGGAAAACGTTTAAGCACTTCTACTAGTAAGTCTCCTCTTCCAACTGATGGTTCTAATATAACTTCTGGATTATTTCGTATGAATATACTTACAACACGCTGTAAATCATTATTTGTTGTAAAATACTGTCCTAAGCGTTTTTTAGCCATTATATGATAGTTATTTCAACATTCAATTATATGTATTTTTATCAAACAGAAATAATTGAATAGATAGAAAGATTGTATATAAACACCTGGTATGTCTATTCTAACTCGAGAGGAGCTTATTTCAGATAAATATGATTTTAAACAAACTAATATCAAGTTCTTTCCAATTGATATACATGACATAGATGGCGATACATACAAACTTTGTATGTTTGGTATTGCTCCAACTGGTCAGAAAGTTCAGTTAGTCATTAATGGCATTACACCTAATTTTGTAGTTGATGGTAGTTCAGGTAGATTTAACATTGAGCGTTGTTTGAAAAACGTTCAAGGTTTCAGTTTAACAAAAATTCATGGAAACAATATGATGGGATACCAAGATGAACAAAAAGAATTCTATCTTGTTAGTTGTCCTGCTTTATCTAATTTGAGAAAATCTATGTTCATTTTGAGTAAGTGTGGTTATGAAACTTATAACAATGACTTAACTCCAATTTACTATAAGAATGTAGCACGTAGATATAATCTTACTCTCTGCGATTGGTTAGATATAACTAATTTTGAGTATAAGTTAAGCGATGATGGATATCATTGTATCTCAACAACTATAGACAACGTTAAAACTTTGAATGACCCAATGTCAGACATCAAACAATTTAATCATCAACAAAAGGGTCTGGTAATCAGTTTTGATATTGAAACATTCTCAAAACGAACTGGTCATAATGTTCCAAAAGCTAAGTTTGATGAAGATGGAGTATTTCTAATTTGTCTAAACGTTCATTGGAAGAATGATGAGACTATCTTGAGGAAGATTGTTATAACCGATTTAGATAGAGCAACAAATAATCCAGATTATCTTCTATTAAAGTGTAAAACTGAAAAAGAGATGCTGGAAAAGTTCATTGAAGTTATCTATAAACTTAAACCAGATTATATGCTTGAGTTTAATGGCTCAAAGTATGATTGGAAGTTTTTGGTATCTAGGGCTTGTAAGCATGAGTTAAACATTCTAAATACAATGTCTGAGTTAGTTAATAGAGCTGAGAAAAAGTATATCATCCAAATTGGAGATGTTGTATTTAATTTAGGTATCCCACGAACTAAAAATGATAAACCTGAATTGTTTAACATCTTTATGACCAAACATCAAATCAAAATTGATGCT
>CABMDW010000061.1 GCA_902385045.1 uncultured archaeon
ATTGGTTTAGCTTTTACTTAAACGTTAGTGATGGTCAACCGGCAGGAGTATATAGTGGTTATGTTAACTTTACTGCAATTAGTACTAGTGCAACGTGTTAAAAATCTAACTTCGCAGAAGCAGTAAATTATCTAATATATCTTAGTTGATCTGATTCTTGTGAACTAGTTTCTTGAACTGGAAGAATAGGTGCTTTCTGCTCAGGTTGTGCTGCCTTTATTGCAGATTCAATCTTACTGGCCCTAACACTAGTATTCTTGTCCCCAAAATTAACATTAAATCTTTTCTCTAGCATTGTAAGCAAGTGCTTGGATGCTATAGCATCAATATTATTTCCTGGCGTTTCTACAAGCAAACAAACTCCTTTCAAACCAAATGGTTTTGATAATCCTGGAAGTAATGCCGCCATTCCGACTACTGGAACTGGAAATTCTGTTCTTTTTGCTTGTTTTTTATCTACGAAACTTGCTACTAATTGTTGATCGCTCCCTGAAACGTAAATTGTTGGTTTTCCTTCAATTTTTTTATTTATGGCATAACCTGCAATCCCTATTACATCTTTTATTCCTGTATTTTTACAGAAGTCAAGTATTTTTCCTGAAACTTCATATTGTCCTTCTACAGTAATCGGTTGAATATTACTTGATAAAAATAAGAAATCGTTGTTCTTCATTTTCTTATGATATAATCCCATGGTAATTGGCTTCAATCTTCCGTTTGGCTTGGCAATCATTTGATTTGGAAAATGTGGAGAATAGACAGTGCAAACTTTTTCAGCTTTTAATTCTTTAATTAAATAATCAACACTTAATTTGGAAATTAAACCTATTCCAGGTAAACCTACTAGTAAAACTCCTTGCTTTACATTTAATTTCTTTTTTTCAAATAACACAGTTTCACTAAAGTTTACCATATTTTTCAATCCTCCGATACTTAGCATATTTATCTTGAAAAGAATATTTCATTGGAGCGGCTTTCACTGTTTTCTCGCCGTCAACTTCTTCCTTAAGCGTATAATTTCCTGTAGACGGAATTCGTCTAAGTTCTAATGTCATTATGAATTACAACTTTAAAATTCTTTTTTTCCAATTCTAACAAGAAATCTGAAAGTTTCAACTTTATTTTTTCTAATTTTTTAGGATCAATTCCATTTAAGTCAATGTAATACTTTGGAGCACCTAAATACTGGATTGTTCCTACTCCGTCTTTTTCTAATTTTTGAAAGTCTAATAAAGCTTTCTTTAATTTTTCTAATCCAGCTGATTCAACTGAATACAAGTCAAAATAAAGTCTCTGCGAATACTCTTTATCTTTAATTTCCTTGTCAGCAATTTTAAGTAATTCTTCAAGTTTTTCTAATAACAATGGGCTTTTTGGTTTCTTTCCTTGCTTAATTGATTCGAAAAAATCATAAACTCCACCAAATTCTTGCAACATTTCTTCTTTAATTTGCAAAATAGCCGGAGCAGTCAATTTTAAGGATTCTTTTACTCTTTCAAGTATTTTTTCTCCTTTTAGCTTCATCTGATTTTCTTCTAACTTTCTTTTCTTGTCAGTATCAGAAACTCTTTTTAAACTCAAATCAATTTGTTGCTTAAGTGGGTCAGAATTTACTACTCTTAAAACTAATCTTTGACCTTCCTTAACGTGATCCCTGATATTTTTAACCCAACCAGGACTTACTTCTGAAACGTGGAGTAATCCATCTTTATTCCCATATTCTTCTAAGGAACAGAATGCACCATACTGCATGATTTTTCGTACATTTACAATAACGAGCTGCCCGACCTTAGGATAGTCTTGATTCATATAGATAATTTTGAATTTCAAGGGTTAAAATGCTTTAGATAATTAAAACTGAAGGCTTTGAAGGAACTATTAAGTTACTGTTTCCTTTAAGTATTTATGAAAAAAGTAAACTTTGGTTGGAATATTGGTTTTTGGGTAGGAGTAGCTAGTATAAGCATAATCAATATTGGATTAATTCTTTTGAATAGAAACCAACTACTTTATGATTTTTACATCTTGGGAATTTCAATTATTATACTAATAATATTGATAATGATTTCAAAGAAGCAACAACATAATTAATGTAAGCGAGCCCGCTGGGATTCGAACCCAGATCTACGGGTTACTCCAGTAGAGTTAGTTTTCAACCAACCAGGGGCATTCGAAGCCTTGACTTAAAGAAACGCATGTCGTTTCTCAAACCGCCACTCTATCCTGGTTGAGCTACGGGCCCTTTCTCATTTTTTCATACTGTAATAGAGCGGTATAGAAATAATGAATGCAATTATTCTTATTACCCAGCCAAGAAGAGATAAAATAGGAAATAAGGCTAGAGTCAAAAACAACGGAAGATTATCAAATGCAGTTTTTCCAATGTCAGTATTTAAAATCTGATTTTTAATCTGATCTCTTGTTTTTTGATCATTTGGAAGAGTAGCTTGGCTCAATTGTGTCCTAACCTGCTGAACTAATTGTTTTACTTGATCATCAGATTTTGCAGCAGCACTATTATAAGCATCTTGAATTTGCTGGTCAGTTGCCAGTTGGCTTACATTAACGGCTGCAGTTTCATTAGCGGGAATTGATGCTTGTAATTGCTGTAAATAATTTTGTTTAAACTGATCAAAAGAAACTTGACTCTTAAAAAGACTTTGAGAATCTAGCATTTGTTGCACAGGAGTCATACAAAAATCTACTACTTTTGCCTGCAAGTCAGGAGCAGCTTGTTGAGCTGAAATGAAAAAATCATCAACCATTGCACCTTTATTTGCCTGTAAAATAAAAAACACGAATACACACAAAAATATTACTCCTATTAAGAAAGGCAATCCTGAATCAGAATAATTAGCCCATAAACCTGATTCTGGTTTTTTAATTAAGGAAGCAAAAGCTAAGATTATAGCTAAAGTTCCTCCAAGAAACCAATCCAAATTGAATAAGATTGAACAAATAATTAACAGTAAAATCCCACTTGGAATCAAAATTAATGCTTTTTTACGAGTCAAATCAGAGCTTAAAGCTAGTGCAACTGAAACTGAAAATAATACTAGAAATTGAATAAAGGGTGTTGAAATGAATTGTTTTAATGAAGTAAGTATTTGAGGATACTTGAATAAATCAACTAACTTAAAACTTATTTGAGTTAAGAAAAATAAGGCTAAAATACAAACAACAATTGATCCTGCAAACAGAAAGAAACTTTTATCAAAAAAATCTTCAGGTGCCTTTGCTTCTTCTTTCTTAGGAGAATCTGATTTTTTAACACTTACAGTAGGCTCTTGAATGGCTTGTTTAGGGTCTTCTTTCACGAAAAACATTAAGTAAAACAAAGTTTAATAATTATTATAATGGTTCAAACGCTCGAAGAAGTATTAGATGCTAGACAAGAAAGTATTAACCTCAAGAAAATTGATGACTTTAAAATCAAAAACTGTAATATCGAAGGAAATACTGGCGAATTGAAAGAATTTGTTCAATACTTTAAAGATAGATTACTGAAATTAAGGAAAATAATTCAAGGGAACTTATTCCAACAAGGGCTAATAACAGTTCAAAATTCAAAAGAATTCTTAGATCGTAGAGAAGTAGTAATTGCAGGTCTCGTAAACTCTAAATCGACAACTAAAAATGGAAATATTAGAATTGAATTAGAAGATGAAACTTCCAAGATAACATGTATTGTTTCAAAAGACTCTGAAGCTTTCAAGAAAACCGATGAATTAGTTGAAGATGAAGTAATAGGATTACGCGGAGGAATCAGCAACTCGTTGTTCATTGTTAAAGAAATAATTTATCCAGAAGTTCCAATGAGAACTTGGCAAGCGCTTCAAGACGAAGACGAATACGTTGCATTTCTTTCAGACTTACATTTTGGAAGCAAGTATTGTTTGAAGAATAAACTAAAAACAGCAATTGAATTTCTTAATGGAAACATTCAAGAAGAAATAGGTAAAAAAATCAAAACAGTATTGATTTGCGGAGACGTAGTAGACGGAATAGGCATTTTTCCAGAGCAAGAAAAGGAATTAGAAGAAAAAAATATTTACAATCAATTTAAAGAATTTGAAGACTTTGTTTTGCAAATTAATGAAGATAAAAGAATAGTAATAATACCTGGAAATCATGATCCAGTAAGGCTTGCAGAACCTCAACCTACTATTCCAGTAAAATTCCTGCCAAATCTGGCCAACCGAAAGAACGTAGTAATGGGAACTAATCCGTGTACTGTTGAAATTAAGGGTAAAAAAATTTTAATGTATCACGGTAGAAGCTTATTTTCAATATCAACTCAAATACCAAAAATACAAGAGCCATTCAAGAATCCAGATAAAATAGCGGAAATATGGTTAAGAAAAAGACATTTGAACCCAATTTATGGTTTCAATCCTATTGTTCCAGAACCTGAAGATGAACTAGTCATAAAGGACTTACCAGATGTAATACATTTTGGAGACATTCACCATAATGCAGCAAGTGTTTATAGGGGCATCAGAATAATTAACTCTGGAACCTTCCAAGACACTACCGAATTACAAAAGAAAGGAGGATTAGTTCCCACTCCCGGAATAATTCCAATATTAAATCTCAAGAATGGAAGTATAAAACAAGTGATTGTATGACAGAAGAAAAATACTTGCAACCACAATTTGAGTCTGAATTTGAATTTGCTAGCAAAGTCAAAGAAACAGGTAAAGATATTAGTTTCAATGTAGAAATGCTTCCAGCAAAAGATATGCCGATGAGAGTAGAAGGAATAGTAGGACCAACAGGAATAGCCGAAGTAATAAGAAAAGAATTAGAAGAAAACAAGAATTTAGAACAAGTTTGTTACGCCGTATGCAAGCATATAATCGAAAAATATGACTTTGAAAGAGAAAAAAAGATTGAACAAGCAGTTAGAACAGGACTAGCGATTTTTACTAATGGAGTAGTTTCAGCTCCAATTGAAGGGATAACTAAAGTAAAAATAAATGTTCAAGACGGAAGTGAATTTGTTTCAGTATACTTTTCGGGACCAATAAGAGGAGCTGGAGGAACTGGTCAAGCTTTTACTTTGATTCTTGCAGACTATTGCAGAAAATTAATGAACATTCCTGATTTCAATCCTAAAAGTGAAGAAATTAAACACGTTGTTGAAGAAGTAAATTTATATGCTCAACGAACTAGAGGAGGACAGTATACTCCAAACGAATCTGAAGTAAACACTATTCTTACTAATATGAAAGTACAATGTAATGGAGATCCCACTGAAGATTATGAAGTTTTTACTAACAGAAACACTAAAGGAATTGAAACCAATAGAGTCAGGGGAGGAATGTGCTTAGTTTTAGGTGAAGGAATTTGTTTGAAAGCTTCTAAGTTAATTGCCATTGCCGAAAATGGGGGCCTTGATTGGAATTGGCTTGAAATAATTAAAAACAAACAGAAAAAAGAAACTACAATTCAAATAAAGGGACTTCCTCCAATAAACAAATATTATAAGGACATTGTTGCTGGACGGCCTATCTTTGCTTATCCATCAAGAGTTGGAGGATTTAGATTAAGATACGGCAGAACTCCAATGACAGGAATAGCTGCTAAAGCAATTCATCCTGCGACAATGATTATACTAGACAAGTTTCCAGTAATAGGCACACAAGTAAAAATTGAAAGACCAGGAAAAGCATGTACAATAACAAGTTGTGAAGAAATACGTGGACCAACAGTAGTACTAAACAATGGAAGCATTAGACGAATCGATACTCTACAAGAAGCCGAAGAAATACATTCTCAAGTCAAAGAAATAATATTTCTAGGAGACTTATTAGCAACCTTAGGAGATTTTATTAAAACCAATTCAAAATTAGGCCCTTCACCTTGGGTTGAAGAATGGTTTGAACTAGAATTAAAACAAAAAGGATTAAATTTCACCAGAAGTGAAATCAGAGAATTAGAAATAAAAGAATCCATAAAAATTTCAAAAGAAACTCAAACTCCACTTAATCCAAAATACTTATTTAATTATTATGACTTAAAAGAAGAAGAATCTAAAAAAATAATGATTTCTTTCTGCAATGCAGGAATTAAGGGAAATAAAATAATTATACCAAAAGAAAACTATGAAACCCTAAAAACTCTTCAAGTTGAATGCGACTTTGACGAAAAATCAGAAAATTTAGTTCTATCTAAACGTGATTCTGAAACAGTAAAAGAATTATTTGTAATAAATTCATCAAAACAAAACTCAATTATTCCTTCAGATTCTTTTGAAGAAACTTTCTTTAAAATAACTGGAACAAAAATGCGAAACACTAGTACCATATACGTAGGAGCTAGTATGGGAAGACCTGAAAAAGCAAAAGAAAGGGGAATGAAACCACCAGTACAAGTATTATTTCCTACGGGAAGTTCAGGAGTCAAAGGAAGAAGCATTAAACATTTAATCATGACCATGAATAAAGACAATACAAGAACACTTCAAGTAGAAGTAAGAAATCGTTACTGTGAAAATTGTAAAAAAAATACCGGAGAATTATTTTGCTCTAATTGCTCTCAAAGAACAATTGAAGTAATTTACTGTCCTGAATGCGGAAAATATCAAAAAGAAAAAACATGCAAATGCAAAACGCCTCCAAGACTCTACGGAAAAAATGATATTTCTAAAACAAATATTGAAAAAAGTTTCAACGTACAACAAGTTGATGATGTTAAAGGAGTTGAAGGACTAATTTCAGAAGGAAAAGAATACGAACCAATCGAAAAAGGAGTTTACCGGGCAAAAAACAAAGTTACTGTTTTCAGAGATGGAACATGTCGTTTTGATGCAACCGAAATTCCACTAAGCCATGCAAAAATTAATGAAATAAAAATAACTGTAAACAAAGCAAAAGAATTAGGATACACTCATGACATTCACGGAAAAGAATTAACAAGCGACGAACAAATCATAGCAATAAAACCACAAGATGTAGTAATAGACTTGAGTGCAAAAGAATATTTTTTCAAAGTATGCACTTTCATTGATGATGAACTAATAAACTATTACGCCCAACCAGCATACTATAAGCTAAAGACTCCTGAAGACCTAATAGGAAAACTAACCATAATACTTGCACCCCATATTTCAGCTGGAGTCTTGGCAAGAATAATTGGCTTTACTGAATGCAGAGGACTGTTTATGCATCACTTCATGCATTGCGCCATCAGAAGAAATGCAGACGGAGATGAAGCATCAATATTCATGCTGTTGGATGGATTGCTAAATTATTCAAAAGCCTACTTACCAGAAACAAGAGGAGGAAAAATGGATGCATCACTCGTA
This sequence comes from uncultured archaeon, assembly GCA_902385045.1. GTDB lineage: Archaea > Micrarchaeota > Micrarchaeia > Norongarragalinales > CABMDW01 > CABMDW01. Next base: position 7,310 of record CABMDW010000061.1, read on the forward strand.
CTATCTACAGGAATCGAACCTACTGAAATTGATGATGAAGTTCATGCAATGGAATCAGACTGGCATTATCCTCTAGAATTTTACTTGAAAACGTTAGAATACCCAGATCCTTCACAGATAAAACCATTAATAAAACCAATTCAAAAATTATTAAAAGAAAAAAATATACATGAAAAAATCGGTTATACTCATGAACATTCTTTCAACGGGCCAAAAACAACTAGCTATGCAGATATTGATAACATGCTCGAAAAAGTTGAAAAAGAAATTGAATTAATGAAAAAGATCAAGGCAGTAGATGTTCAGGATGCGGTGGAAAAAATTATTAACTCACATTTTGTGCCTGATTTAATTGGGAACTTACACTCTTATTCAAAACAGAGTTTCAGATGTGTTACATGCAATGAAAAATTCAGGAGACCACCACTTACCCTTAATTGTCCTAAATGCGGTGGAAAAATATTGCTTACAATTACTAAGGGAGGTATTACTAAGTACTTAGAAATAGCAATTCAAAAAGCAGAACAATTAAACTTAACTGATTACTTGCAAGAAAGATTAAGTTTAATTAAAGAAGAAGTAAATCAAGTGTTTAGAAAAGAAGAGAAAAAACAATTTGCATTAGCAGACTTTCTCTAAAGTCATTGAATATGTATTTCGTCTTCGTTTCTATCATATTTTAGCAATTCAATGTATTGCCCCCATTCAATTATTTTTTCAAAGTGAAGGGCAACATCTTCAGGAACTTCTTTTTCCAAGAATTTTATAAAGTCATGCCTTTTTACAACAGTATTTCTGCCGAAATTTTTGATTATTTTAGACAAAATAGTCTTAGATAAAATTAATGTTTTAAAATATTCTTTCCTCTCAGGAATAGTTTGCTTCAAAAGTTTCAAGCCTAAATCAGTCAACTTGATTTGACCATCATCTACTTTAACCAAATCAAGCATTTCACTACTTTTAATTACTGGCAAAATATCGTCTAAATCTAATTTAAGTTCAGAAGCAATTTCATCTGCGTCTTTTTTGTCTTCAAAATCATGAAGAAATTCAAGCAAGCCAATTATTTTAGAAACTCCAGCTTTTGGAATCACACTAGTCATTTTCCTTCTGTGCACCTTTTATAATTTATCATTTTCATTACTTTTATAGTATAACTTAAGTCAAACATGAATAGATTAAGTCAGTATATTCTTGAAACTCCTCACTCTTTTTGTTTCTTGGTCGATCAAGAGAAATTTTAACATCTTTAATCAACTTAGCTGGTTTTTCAGATAATACTAAGATTCGAGTACTCATGTAAACTGCTTCTTCAACATTATGAGTAACCATTAAAACAGAATCTGGAGGAAACTCCTTATCTTCCCACAGTAACAGTACTTCTTCTCTTAAGTTTTCAGCAGTAAGAGCATCTAAGGCAGAAAAGGGTTCATCCATACAAAGTAAAGTTGGTGTTACAGCCAATGCTCTAGCAACTCCTACTCTCTGTTTCATTCCTCCCGACAATTCTGAAGGATATGTTTCTTCATAACCATCGAGACCAACTTTTTCAATATACTTTTTAGCAATTTCATATCTATCTTTTTTATTCATTCCTTTGGCTTCCAAGCCTATTGCAACATTGTCAATTACATTAAGCCATGGAAACAATCCAAATGACTGAAATACCATTGAAATTCCAAGGTTTTCATTTATCACTTTTTGACCTTGGAAAACAATAGAACCAGAAGTTGGCTTATCTAAACCAGCTATTAAGCGAAGTAAAGTGCTTTTGCCACAACCAGATGGACCAATTATTGAAACAAATTCTCTATCTTCCATAGTAAAAGATAAATCTTTAAATAACTCTAATTGACGGTCATTGGTCTCATAAACCTTTCGCAAATCTTTTACAACTAATAAATCACTCATGTTAATTTACTCTTAATTTATGTGAAAGCAATTTCTTCCATACAACTTTGTTCAACAAAAGAACTACTAGAACAAAGACTATTATAATTACGCCGGTGGACGCTTGAGAACCTTTTGCTACTGAATCTACTAAAAGAGAACCAATGCCTAACTGATGATAGGTCGTGTGTCCAAAAGACGCTACCTCGGAAATTACTAATGCATTCCAACCAGCACCCCAAGCAGTAATGCTACCTACTATAAGCGAAGGAATCACTGCGGGAAATAATACTCGCTTGAAATATAAGAAAGAATTCAATTTGAATACTTTACTTGCTTCTTCTAAATCTGAAGGAATAGAATTGAATCCAGCCAGAACATTGAAAAACAAATACCACATCATTCCAAGCATAATCATTATAATTACTCCTACCTCAGAAAGTATTCCACCTGAAAAAACTAATGCAATCAAAGGAAATAATGCAGATGCAGGAAGAGAAGATATCGCTTGAGATATTACATCAAAGAACGAAAGCTTATACTTGTAAATAAGAAAACAGACTGGAAAAATCCAAAGCAGTGAAAGTAAGTAAGCAATCAAAATTCTCAAGAAAGAATACAATATAGCCAAAGGAATACTTGACAAGGAACTGTCAAAACCATAACTAAATAAATAGTAAGCCGTTTGAAGAACAAAATAAAGAGAACCTAAAATTAAAATATAGAACAAACCATACAAAATCTTTTTCCTATAGGGCTTTATAATATCATAAAAGAAAAATAGAATTTCAAAAACTTCTTTAACTGCTTCTGAAAGAAAATTTCCTAAAAATTCATAAAAATCATTATAATATCTAGGAATGAAAATGCTTTTTTCAGGCTTCAAATAATAAGATTTGCTCCACTTCAATAAAGGTTTCCAAACAAAAACATAAATGAACAAAACAGAAGATAAAATCAAACCCAAACCAATAAGAGTATTAGGCAAATTTCCTTGAATGGCGCTAAAAGCTAAAAAAGAACCTACTCCATGAACATAATTAGTAGAATTTCCTACGCTTATAACTTCAGAAACTAATAAGAAAAACCAAGCAATGCTCCAAGACAAAATAGAATTATAAATCAAAGTAGGAGACACTGAAGGCAGAAAAACTTTAAGAAATTTTAATTTATTAGTGAGTCCAAAACTATTTGCTACCTCATCAAGAGCGGGATCTCTAGTTTTCCAACTTTCAAAAACTCCAAAAGCCAAATTCCAAGCCATACTAGTAAAAATCAAAAATATACAGGATAATTCGATCCCAATAAGTCCAGGAAAAGTAGTCAAAAACAAAACAAAAACCAAGGGGAAGAATCCTACAATAGGAACACTTTGAAGAATATCTAAAACTGGAATTACAAGCCGTTCAGCACGGGAACTTCTTGCTGCAAGATAACCAAAGAAAAGACCAAATGCAAGAGATAATAAAAGAGCAAAAAACATTCTAAAAAGAGTTAACAAAAGTAATAGAAAAGGACTTGAATTTTGACTAGACGTAATATCTAAATAATAAAATCCAGTAATAAGAACTGCAAGAAATATGATCAAACTTAAGCCTTTAATCATAAGACTTCCAACTCGTTCGCATTGCCTTTCTTTATTCTTCTCAAAAGACCTTTTTCTTCCAATGAAGACAAAACCATACTAACTTTGGCTTCACTAAACGAAACATTTTTTCTTAGTTCTTTCTGTGAAATTATTTTTTCTTTCTTAATCAAATTATAAATTAACTGTTCTTCGCTTGACAAAACTAAATTATTAGTGGAAAGGATCGGTTTGCGTTTTAAAAATAAAAAGTAAGCGATTATTCCAGATAATAACAACAAAATAACTAAATACAACAACAAATAATTAGAAGAACTCGAAGTAGAAGAACTCGAAGCATCAACAGTAGCTTCAGGTAAATCAAACAATTGAGAAACATTAACATAGTCTTGAGAATAACCCGATTCTACAGGAAAAATCAAGAAGTCATTTACAGAATCATCTTCGATAAAAATAGATTCAGAACCTTGACGCATTAAAGTATTGTTTACAATATCCAACAATAAAACAGTGTAATTTCCAGGAGTAACGTTTATAGAGAAAGTACCATTAGTAGAGAAATATTGATAACTGTTTGTTCCCTCTAATTTCATCAAAATGTTTTTAGCTACTTGATCGTTGTCAGAATCATAAATTGTTCCACTCAAGACAACTGCTTCAACACTCAAAAACAACAAAGAGAAGAGAAGAATAAAACGCATCATAATAATAAACAAAAAAAGTTTTTAAAACGTTTCGTTAAGTAAAGAAAGGCCTTGTGAAGCTTTAAACCTGAAAATAAGCTACTGTGAAGCTTCTTTGTAAGTAAAAAATAAGTAAGTATATAACCAGAAAAAACATCGTATGTACATATGTTTTTAGAAAAATATGAAAACTGAAAACAAAAGGTGGAAACAATATGAGTAAAAAAATAATTGCGTTAGGATTGGCAGGATTGGCTGCGTTAAGCGGTTTTGCTATTGCAGACAATAGTACCCAAAATACAAGCATAGATGCAAGTCAAAACATGACAATCAATGCAACAACTACCAATAATACTATTGGTAACGCAACCGTTCAACCTACTATTACAAGTATTACAACCGTAAGTAATCCTCAAAGTAACTTACTACCTCCAGGACAAAACAACAGAATAGACAAAGTAATTGCTAGAATTCAAAAAGAAATAACAATGATCAACACCCTAGCAACAAGATATTCTACAGCAGGAGATACGGATGCCTCTACAATATTAACCGGATTGGGAGCATTTGAACAAACTAGCATTTTAACTCCGCTTACTAATGCTCAAGCAACTGGAAACGCTACAATGATATTGAATGCTTTGAGAACGATTAGCAATACATACCAACATGTTCCAGCTACACTTGCTGTTGCAAAACTAAAGGCTCAAATTGATGAAATTGAAAAGAAAACCCAAGATCCAAAAATAACTACTTTGCTTACTGCAGCTAATAGTGACTTAGATCAAGTTTTACAATTAGCAGCGCAAGGAAGACAGTATGCGCAGGGAGACTTAAACACGGTATGGAAGAAATTGTTGCCAGATGCTAACAAAAAGGTTCAAGCCGCCTCATTATGGATGGGAGTCACTGCGTTTGTAAACACTTGGACTAAGAATTTGAATACTTTTGAAACTAACAACAAAATTGCTTCAAATTCAACCTTAACAGTTGGAGTTACGACTGCATTAACAAACTTACAAAACATCCAAAATCCTACAACGACAAACATCAGATTAGGTAAAAATGCAGTAATAAAAGCATTTAACAACATGAGAGCCAACTTCAATAGACAAAAACTAAGAATGATGCAAAAGACAAAGAACGAAATTAAACAAATAGATACTCGAATCAACAACCTAAGGAAACAAGAAAATCAGATAATAAAAAACCTTAGAGGAGGACAACGAGGAAGGGGACTCAATAACTCTAATGAAACAGGGAATGACAACAACGAAACAAACTTAAACACAAATAATACTTCAACTAATTCAACTAACTCCACAGGTTGAATACACCACTAGTTGAACGCATCACAGGAGGATCCAAAAAATCCTCCTTCTTGTTTTTACTTGTTAAATCCCGAAATAGTCCAATCTGGTCTTCCTAATATAATATATTCTAAACTAGTTAGTCGATTTATTGAAAGACTAATATCTAGTTTTTGTTTTGCTAAATTTAATGCTTTACCGATAGGAATTCCTTGTTCATAATATTTTTTAGTGAAATAAATGATTGAATTAGTAACTCCAGCATCTAGGAAATCAGATTCAGTAGAATCTTTTGTTGGTTTAGTAGAAGAATAACTTGTTTCAGTACTTCCCACAAAAGCCTTACCGCCACTAATTAATAAGTTTACAGGTAAACTTCCTTTAACTGGACGCCTAGGGTTTGCTCCATAACAACTATCTGCGAGAAAAACCTTTCCGGATAAAGAAAAATTAAAATCTAAAAGAGAATCAATTACTAGTAAACCAGGATCATCAATTCCGTTTTTTCCTAAAAGAAATTGTGGTTCCGAACCTACGTTTCCGTGAAGAGTAACAAGGCCTACAGCATAAGGATTTTGTAACAAATTAAACAATTCATTTACTTTTACTAAATCATGTTGTTGTTCTCCAATAGTGAAAATTGGGGAAAGCAAATTCAATCCAGAAAAACTTAAGTACATTGGTTCAGTATCTTTGGAAATCATTTTAATGGTTCCATTTTCAACTCCATTATTTGTACTTAAACTTAATAATTGCTGAATAAACTCTTCTTCTCCTAGACCGTCAAATGAATCAATTATTCTTCCTATTGCAGGGCTCTGAGGTTTAAGGAAATCATCGTTAAATGAATAAGGATTATCAGATTCTACGAAAGTATCTTCAGGAATTACTGGAGCTCCAGAATCGTCAACTAAAGGATTCTTTACTTGAAAGAAAGGAATTGAATCGTCACCTCCAATCAATAGAACATATTGAGGGTTGTAAGTTGAAATGAGATTTTTGACTTGTTTTCTTATTTCAGGAGAAGATGAGGAGTTTACAGTAAGAATTTTAGGGTTAAAACCTGAAATTTCAAGAGAATCCCTTAATTTTTGTATTGATTGCGTAATATCAGAAGTAGAATTGTATTTCGAACTTAAAACAACCGGATTGTAAATCAAAAGATAATCTATTGGCTTAGAACTTTGACTAAGAGGAATTAAAATAATTGTTTGTTCACTTTGACCAGTAAAATCAAAGGTCTTAGAAACGAAGCCTGGAGAAGAGACTAACATTGAATAATTCGTGTTTTGAGATAAATTCAAAATCAAACTAGTTACTCCAGTAAAATTAGTAACTGAACCGCCACTATCAGTTAAAGTAACAGTAAACGGAGTTCCGCCATTGACTACATCAAGTTTGAAATTAGTAGTAGAAGTTTGAAAGAATAAAAAATAAGCTGCTACGCCTAAGACAAAAATTAGTGGAATTATAATAAAGCGTTTTTTCATGTTACTCACGTACACAAGTATTCATAAGGCAATCTAGCTGCTATAAACTAATCACTTGAAGGGGTTATTAGAAAAGGTTGACCAAGACATTTTTGAAAATTAAGGTTCAGACCTAGTAAAGTTATGGAAACCTTTTCACGATAAAAAGCAGCGTTAATTTTAGATTTACCTTTATACGTTCCCAAATTAACGTTTACAATTTTACTCAACGGAAAACCTTTGTCAGTAGCCCATTTATCAGTAGCTCTAGATAAAACACTATTGAAATCTTTAGCAACATTTTCATAACGTAATTTAATAGAACCCGCAGTTACATTCAAGACGGTAAAAGGACCGAAAGTTGTTCCTTCCGAAACACTCTTCAAATCAGGGTATTGAATAACGTCTATGAATGCAACTCCGTTTTTAAGTGAAAGCAGTTTTATTGAAAAACCATTCTGAATCCAAGTAGGAGAGACAGGAGTCAAGACAAAATCATTAGTAACCTTAGGAGTAATCGAAAAAACTAATGAAACAAAAAAGAGTAAAAAGAAGACTTTTTTCATGCTAATATTAGTAATTCAAGATTAAAAAATTGCTCTAAAAGAGTAAATAGAAAAATAAAATGAAACCCAAAATAAACAACACACTACTCCAACCTAGATCTGAAGCCAACTTATAGATTAACCATAAAAACACTGCACCTATCACAACATACAACAAATTATATGAGAAAAGCAGTGCAAAAGGCGCTAAAAACAAGGAAATTACGCCCTGCTGCAAAGAATAGCCTGAAGCCAAGAATATAAATATTATGATGAAGAAGATTATTATGAACTCTTCAACGCTTTTGTAGCTCACTGTTATATCATTGATAGCCTACAAATTTAAATCTTATTTAAATGTTTGAAAGTTCAGAATGTTTATACTAAAGAGGGTATGGTAAATGAAAAGAAGTCATGGAAGTTATAATAAACAAAGTAGAAATTTTGTTAGTCACGGAAGATTAACCACAAATCAAATGCTTGCTACATATGAAGAAGGAGACAGAGTGTTAATCAATGCTAATCCAAGATACAAAAGAGGACAACCCCACTTAAGATTCAATCACAGGGAAGGAACCGTAATAGGAACTCAAGGAAATGGATTAAGAGTTAGAATAAAAGACGGCGATAAATTCAAAGAATTAATAGTAACCACAAATCACGTTACAAGAGTAACAAACGAATCACTTGAAAAAGGTGCAAAATAAATGGAATTAATTGATGAAAAACCAGTAATGCTTTCAGAAGTAAAAGAAAAGTTACTTAAATTACACAAGAAACAATCAGGCACTCTAGGATATGAACAACAAAAAACTTTAGACTACGTTGAAAAGTTCGCTAAACTAGACGTCAAAAAACAAAAAGAATTAGTCAAAAAACTCGAAGAATTCGGATTGTCATACGAAGTTGCAGTAAAATTATCGGACTTGCTTCCAAGCAAGAATGAAGAATTAACAGCAATAGTATCAGAATTCGGAGGAATTGAAGAAGACAAAAAGAAAGACGTTTTAAAAACAATCAAAGAATACATCTAAATTCTTTAAAACAACGAAAAAAGCCTTAGCCTCAACTATTTTAAGATTCTTAATCCAAACTATTAATACAGAAGAGATTTAAAGTGAAGAAAAATGAAAAAAGAAACCCAAGCGATAGTATTAGACTATCTCCCTTATGGAAAAAGTGGAGAAGCACAACGCGAACCACTAGCTCAAGCAGTAGGAACTTCATTCTTCACTTTATTCGAATTAGTAATTAACAACGGAAAAGAAGTAAGACAGGGTTCAATTGTTGAATTAGACTTTGAAAAAAGAGTTGAAGTTCAAAGAATCAAAAACAGAATCAGCTACAACGACTTAAGTCCATCAGCACAAACCGAATTAGACAAACACTTAAGAGAAATGGTTAAGAAAAGAGAAGACGTATTCGTAAGATTCTTGAACAACGCTAGACCACTATCAATAAGATCACATTCATTAGAATTAATTCCAGGAATAGGTAAGAAACATTTGGAAGAAATAATCAAGGCAAGAGAAAAGAAGCCGTTCGTTGACTTTGCTGATGTTAAAACAAGAATTTCAACCCTACAGAACTTGGAAGAAATATTTTCACAAAGAATAATTGAAGAACTAAAAGGTACTCGATACTATTTATTCACTAAGCCAATGCATGAAGACGACGAACCAAGAAGATGAAAACTTTTTCTCAGAATTTCATGGAAGATCAAACCGCTAGTTTTGTTACCAGAGTCATAGGCAAAGGAAAACTTG
>CABMDW010000062.1 GCA_902385045.1 uncultured archaeon
GTTCGAATGTTTTGATTTTCAGTTAAAAGTCTAACTTCATTTAAAAGAAGCTTTCGTTGGCCACAATGTATAACTGTATCAATTTCAGTTCTATTTTCTCGATAAACCAAACGTGGCATATCATCTTTTAAATTCAATTCTGGACAACATTTTGAAACTAAATGTAAAACTTCTTCACGTTCAGCATCATTTAGAGTGTCCATCTTGTAATATAACTATATACTAATAACTTAAAACATTCAAATTTGTTTGGTGTTAGCTTGCTCAGGTATTCGCTAGGGCATTCATTCTCTCTTAATGATATAAGGTAAAAGAAAGTCGGATATAAACACATTAGAACATACACGTTTAGTTGGATGATAATGATATGATTCTATCTCAATTTCACCTTTAGTTATGAAAGCTACACATAGATGATATTGTTCAAACGTTCCTAGTGCTTGTTTCAAATAAATCAAAGCATCTGAGAACTTAAGAGAATTGATTTGATAAAATCCAAATCTTATATGATAGTTAGCTATACCCCATGGGTCTATAAATACATCAATTAAAATCTTTCGTTCAACTCGTCCATTAACATTAATGATAATAACTAGACTATATGTATTATAATATGTGTGCTTTGTGAATAACTTATCAAACACCGAAGTATCTACATGATATAATTTTTCTATTTCAGAACGAACTGGTGTCTCTAGAAACCCAGTTGAATTATGATATGTATGATACCAATCATTGAAACTTATATCTGGTATCCATCGTTTAAACTGACTTATCGCGGTATCTAAAATTGGCTTAAACTTGAGAGAATATGGATGTAGGTAATCATAAAATAACTTACATGTTAATGACCATGATTTTATATCATTTGGAGTTAGATAATCGCAAATTAACCAAATAAGTTCAGTTGGTAATGTGTCAAGCATCATGTAATATAAAAAATTAAAGTTGTTCAATTTTGGAGCTTAAGATGATGAAGTAGAAACCCCAACTCTAGCCCATTCTGGATTTAGAAAGAAATGAATTATTTGTTTATCAACATAAGGAGCACGAGGTAAAGGCTTAATCTTGTCAATGCGAGCAATTAACTCGGGGTGTGTCTGAATCATAAATCTGTAAGATGCCAGACCCATAGTTAGAAGGATACCAATCTTCTTATCAATAATCTTAGATGGATAGTCAGAATCCTTCTCAGTTAGCTCTGAGAATTGTTCTTTAAAGAATGAAGTGTTGTTTTTCAATAACATATCAAACCACTTATCTCTAGTATAGCCCTTATCACACGGAGACAGAGAGATGAAATCTTTGCCTACATCAATCGCACCTTCTTTATCTGAAAAGCACTTATCAAAATCTTCAATCAGCTCATGCTTTATCTTCTCCTTTGTCTCTAACCGTTCAATAAAGTCCTTAATCAATACTCTAGGTAAAACAGAACCAGTAATCCAACTATTGGCAGTGAAAGCCTCTAGCTGTTTCTTTGTTTCCTCGTCGTTTTGTGTCATTTTTATAAATAACTCTATTTAATTGTTCAAATTTAAGATAAACGTTTGAATATAAAAAAATTGAATGCTTTTTTTAATTAAACATAATAAGCAATAAAACATAATAACCACCAATGACTACCACTTCAACTGTCCCTGAGGCTACTAAGGTTCTGGCTGACGAAATCTCAAACCGTATCAATGAGAAGTTTGAGAAGATGTTCAGTCAGATGTCTCTGCTTGACAAGACCATGAGCGACCGTCAAGCAAAGAATGAGCTGTCCATGACCAACATGAAGGAGATGATTGAGACTTTGAAGAAGCTGATTTCAGAAACTCCTTCAGGTAAGAAGGTTGGTGGAAAGGCTACTAGTGCTTCAGGTCATAAGGAAAACATTGATAAGCGTTTCCGTCGCATTTATGCTACGAGTGATGCTTTCCGAAAGAAGTTCAAGGATGATTGTGAAGACATTCTCAAGAAGGTTCGTAAGGATGAGAAGTATGGTAAGAAGAAGGATGACGAGAAGTATAAGATGGAAGCGTCAGCAATTTGGAAGGGAAAGTTCTCAAAGGATGCGTTCAAGAAGAACACTAAGAAGTATGAGGAAGCAAAGAAGGAAATCACAGCAGAGATGGATAAGTATGATAATGATAAGCCAACTACCATGCTGACAAATGATGCTAAGCCAGAAGAGAAGGCAAAGTCTGAGGAGAAGACTGAAACTGTAGCAGAGAAGAAGTCAATCAAGGAGGAAGATGATGACGAGGACGAAGAGAAGGAAGAAGTTAAGGTGCCTAAGAAGCGTGGCCGAAAGAGCAGTGGAAAGAAGAAGGCCAAGAAGGATGATAGTGAAAGCGACGATGATGACAGCTCAGACAGTGATGTGAAGGTTGATAGTGATAGCGACGATGATGCTGATGATTGAGAATGTCAGCTAAAACGTTGGTTAAATGTTGGTTAAAATGTTAGTAAGGGGAATGTTATTTTTTTTATCAAACAGTTGGATTAAACCACAATCAAACAGTTGGATTAAACCACATAAAAAATGCTGACGGTGAGGTTCGAACTCACTACCTCAACGTTATAAGCGTTGTGCTCTGCCGAATGAGCTACGTCAGCTCAGGTAATACAAACGTATTTAAAAACACATCTGTATTACACATATATTCTTTGTATATTCAATTGATAAATCAGATATAATATAACCATGGATAAAATAGATACAAAAACAACTACAACCATAACTATAGTTAGCCCCAAAACAACAACTGTTGATATTAGAGAAAATTATTTAAATAACTTTGTATGGTCAATTGTTCCAATAACTTCAAGGGGATTATAAAAAACAATATATCTAAGAACACAGATTAACCATCTGAAGTCGGCACTCATCAACCCTTCTATACAAGTATTCCACAACAGCTTCATGCTCATCAATTTCACTAATTTCGCAATGTTCCATCCGATTTCGTTCCTCAAGGATGAACCGACGATACTTCTGGATTGTGTCCTCCAAAAAGTTTTTATTCGCTCGTTGCTGTTCCATCTCTTTGACAATGTTTTTGACAATAACAAGATATATATTTATTTATATTCAATTTTTTATCGTTAGCACAAAGCCAGAATTGAACAAAAATAACTTCAAATTATAACCATGGAAGAAATTGATTTGACTAGACATGGTGGAGTTATCTATCTATTTATTGGTTCTATGTATGCTGGAAAAACTACATATCTGATGAAACTAATGACAACAGCTAAAATCATGAACATGAAAGTTCTTGTTATCAGGTTTAAGAATGACCTTGAGAGAAATGTTCAACTACAAACACATAACGGAGATACACTCAAGTTTGATTTAACCACAGTTATCTCAGATACTGATTTATCTTCTAACTTACTTAAGCAATGTGAAGATTATGACATTATCTGTATTGATGAAGGTCAGTTCTTTACAAACATAGATACATTCTGTGATACATTAGCTAATAAAGGAAAGAAAGTAATAGTGTCAGCTTTAGATGGAGACTTTAAGAGACAACCATTTGGTAATATCTATAAGTTAATTCCAATGTGTGAGTTCGTTATGAAATGTCATTCGGTTTGTTCAGTCTGTCATAAGTTAGCTTCATTTACAATGAGAACGACTTCAGATGAAAATATAGTTATAATTAATGACGCAATATACAAACCAGTTTGTAGAGAGTGCTATAACAAACGAGGCCTAAACTAAACTGTCTTTTTTATTCTACAGATATAAAATGTATCAAGACATTGCTGATATAGTTAGTATCGTTAAAAAGAATAATAGTTATATTAAGTCGCTTCAACTTGAGCTAAGTAAAATCTATGAAATCATCAAACGTTTTTCTGCTACACGTGGTATAATCTTTGGAGGAAATATAGCTATAAAAAAACTAACTGATGAAGAATTAGAGCTAACGGATTTTATGTTTCATCTTTATACAACAGAAATTGGTTCTAAGCCACGGGAGTTAGCGAATGTAATCTACGATTTAAGTCCAATTGAGTATAAGTATCTGAGTGTAGAAACAAAGATACCAAATCAGTTGGTGTTCATTCACATCAAATTTAAACCAATCATTACATTTCATCAGTGCCCAACTTTCATTTCAACTTTAGAGTTTAATGATGAAGAGTTTCTATCATATGATAACTTTCTAGTTCAGATTTATGAAAAACTTTCATCTCCAGTCTATATCAAAGAGTGGCCAAAGTTGTATAAGATAGAACCAATAATGAGAAAGAAGTTTGTTGATACGTTAGAAACACGGTCTGATGAAAGACAGTTTCATGATAGACCTATAACTTTATCCAGATGGAAAGACTTTGTTATAAACAATGAACTAATCAAAGTCAATAATCATACATTCATTATATCTAAATCTTATGATGAAATAACTAAACAACTACATGATTGGCTAAAGGAACATGATATAAGCTTTCAATCATCAGTTGATAAAGTAAATCATGTATTTGATAATCAAATTAGTTGTAAGAAGATAACTTTTCAAGAAGAAAACCAACCTAGACTAGATATTGAACTATTTGACTTGGGGACATATGAGTTAGTTCCATTTGAAATGAGAGATAGCATTAAACATGCCAGTCTTTATACAACTCTCAGAATTTATTTAATCAACATCTGGCGATACACTAGATTAAAGAATTTAAAGATGATACCAGATAAAGTGTGTGATAGAGAGATTGAGAGACATAAAGATTACTTTATAGCAGGTGCTAAACTCGTTGATGGGCTAGGTATAGACAAACTTATACCTTTAAACTTTAGTGGAACTTTGATAGACAAATCAGCAATCATCAAACGAGATTTACAGATGAACCAAGTTAGATTACCTAAGTATTATCCATCAATTAAATAAAATTTAACTCAATATAATGGATGTTAAGTGGATTTCAGAGACACCAAATAGTATCTGTAGAGAATTAACACCAGACGAAGTTGAGACTTTAACTAATAAGATTTATGCTGATTTAACTAAAGGTAAAACACCTAGTGAAAATCCAATTGTGGTTGTTCCTTATGGAAGCCCCGGAAGTGGAAAATCATCTATAACAAACAAATTAACGGCGCAACTTGGAATTGGAGATAACTTCATTCATTTAGAGA
>CABMDW010000063.1 GCA_902385045.1 uncultured archaeon
AACTTTATCTAAATGACTAGAGAAGAATGATTCAGATAGAGATTCATTATATGAAAGATTATACCATTCAACTTTATCTAAATGTTTAGAGAAAAATTGTTCAGAAAGGGATTGGTTCAATGAAATACCATACCATCTAACCTTATCTAAATGTCTTTCAAAGAATGATTCAGCTTGTGATTTACAATGCTTAATCAGTTTTTGTTTAAATGATACATCTAAGTAGTTTTCATTACCAAATATTATTTGGATAATTGAGTCTAAATGACACGAGGATGAAATCGAAGTAGCCAATAACAAATCTTGAAATGGAAATGACATGATTATACATAATTTCTAAATGTTCAAATCTTAACAAATATCTTTATCTATATAAACAATGCTAGCGTTTTTAGCTATCATTCTAGTTATTGTTATAATCATTTTGGTCATAGTTTTATATAGACAATCTAGCTTCAAGACCTGTCCTAGTTGTCCGAATTGTCAAACATGCCCTTCTGATTGTCCTCATCCATGTGTGTATGATAATTGGAGTAGTTGGTCTGACTGTAATCCAGATACAAAAACAATTACTAGAAATAGAAACTTGGTTGAAGGAGATAAAGTTCTATGTTATGATAAAACACAAACAGCCCCATGTTCAGAAGCTACTACACTTCCAACTCCAATTTCATCTTTGAAAGTTGATACAAACATACCAAACGCTGTATTTGAACTAAAAAGAGGATTTGTAGTTGGTGTTTTACCTTTTAGCAATGACACAAAGGGTGATTATAAAATTCTAAAGGTGCCACCATTTCTTTTAAACCAGTTTTATATCACAACCCCAAATTGGACTGCTACAACTCAAACAAAAACATATAACTTTAAAGCACTAACGCAAATTGATGTTTATCTAGCTATGTATAGTTATGGAACGTGGGTTGATTCAAACTGGAACTTACTGAAAGAAACCATTGACATTCAGGGCACTACAATTGGTGGTGTGAAGTTATACCAGAAATCATATAACAAAGGAGAAGCAGTTTCAATAATCACAGACTATAATACAACTAAAGCTAACTCATGGTTAATCATTGTTCCAAAAACTCCTATTCAACCATGCGTATATTCTAATTGGGGTGATTGGTCTGCTTGTAATGCTTCTTCACAAACTATGACAAAATCTAGAAACATTCAGTCTGGAGATACTACAACATGTAATGAAACAAATATGATAGCTCCATGTTCAACTTCAACATCTCCTCCAGCTATACCTTCTGGAGCAATTGGTGTGATGCGTTCTCAAGGAGGTAAATACTATGCTGGATACTCTAATGACCATTGGGGGGATGACATTCAGGGATATAATCCAGCTAGAGCATCATCTATAGCTGAGTTGATGAATTTATGTGATGGAATGGAGAACTGTAAATCGTTTAATAATCAAGGTTATCTAAAAAGCAAAACAAATCCAGATGGTTCTCCAGACCCAAAAGGAACTCTCTGGTTCTACTCAAAAATGAATTAAACTCGGTCAATTCAAATTTGAAGCATAAAAAACTAGAGATATAAAAATGACAGTTGATGATAACTTATCTGATAGCTCCATCCAGTTCATCTTTGAACAGACTGGAGTGAAGTTGAATGAGATTAATCAACAAACATATGTTCAAGAGTTAAGAAGAGAAAAGAAGTTTGGAGCATTGATTAAGTCATTGATTCAAAAGTTCTTTACGATTGAATCAGTGCCTGTATTTAAGCCATTTTACAAGTTTCAATGGAAATCTGATTCATCATTTGAAGAGTGCCTAACTAATTATCTTAATCTGGTCTATTTTATCCTCTGGTGCTTTGACCAAGTTATCCCAGAAGATGAGTTAGGTTCATTTGAAGCTGTAGCTGATTATCTAACTGTAGTTAATATAAACATCAATCATGGATTAGTCATGATTATGTCTTACTCAGTTCAAAACAATGGAGCTGAAGTTGCTTCTGTTTTAAATAAACTAAAAGATAAAGATGAAAGAAACAATGTTTATTCAAATAAAAAAGTTCATAGCAATGGACTAATTTCATTTCAGATTTCTCCAAATGAGATGTAATCAATGGTAGTAATCTGTGAAGCTAAGAGCCGTGCTAATATGACATCTACAACAATCATTTTTTATCTGAAGTTTGTTAAATAGATTAGACAAATCAATGTTCATTGTAATATCTGAATTTACATATCTAGGTTCTGTTTCACCAATTTGTGTTTGAATTAGTTTTGACATGTGTTCCTTAAAGATATAAGCTAAATCAAATGAACGCCCACAGGTGAAACATCTAACTGGTATAATCATTGTTTATTTGTATCTGGAAACTATATTTAGTTCTTTTTATAATTCAAATTTGATTTGTTAAATTCAAAAGATGTTTAATTGAAATATAACTATGGAATTAGAACAAATCATTACTCTCACCAAGACAATTATTGAACAACAAACACAGTTAAAATCAGACATTGTCATCAAAGACCATCCAAAAATTAGTAAGCGTTTAATTCAAATTGAGAAAATACTTGATGACTTGTCTGAACAAATTGGTGGTATCATTACAACAGAAGCTATGAAACGACAACAACGATTAATTGATGGGTTAGAAATTGAAGTTAAAAGTAAGAAACAGGAGTTAGATAAGATAGAGGAAGATATAGACCAAGCTAGAAGTGATTTATCTGAAATGGAAGAAGACGAAAAGAAGTTTAAGAAGTCTCTATCAGAACTTCAAAAGATGATTAAACAGTCTGAGATAACATTGGAGAAAAACAACCAAGATATCAAACTAACTGATGGAGTTATAGAAAAAAATAGAACATTAGTGGATGCTTCAACAGCAAAATTAAAGGAAGTTAATCAACGAAAGATGGAATTAGAACCTATACAAACTCAAATCACTCAGATGGATAGTCAAGTTAAGCAATCACAAATTAAGCTAAATGAAATAGATTTAGCTTTGAAGCAAAAAGAAGAGATGCTTGTTAGTTTAACTAGCAAGATTGAACAGTTAGAAAAGATGAAAGAGGAAAAACAAAAAGAGTTTGATGAGTTTGTTATCCAATTTGATAGAACTAGAGAAGATTCTAAAGTCAAGTTAGATGAGATGATGAGACAAGTTGAAACAACCAAAACTGAGAAACAGAAAGAACTAGATGAGATGATGAGACAAGTTGAAACAACTAGAACTGAGAAACAATCAAGTCTAAAAGGCTTAGAAACACAGATAATTCAAAAACAAGAAACACTCAATCAAATTATCTCAGCTCCAGAGCTAACAAAGTTAAAGTTAGATGTTCAAGAATTGATAACAAGTTTGACAAATCAGAAGATGGATATGGAATCATTTAGACATGACATTATTCAATCACGACAAGACCAAAAACAATTAGAAACAACAATGTCATCGGTTTTATCAAAACCAATCTTAAACAATGACTGGGCTTACATTGACCAATTCGGGCAAATTCAGTTATCTCTTAGAAGTATCCAAAATATATCTTTTAAAACATCTATCAAACAAGAAACATTTACACATCACGCCTATCTAAAACAATATATTCTTAACTGTAAAGTAGCTTCAAAAACATTTGAGCAATACAATAAAATTCCATCTATCATTACATATGATATAGCTAATACTCCAAACCCAGTTATAATTGATTGTTATACTCGTATCATACAGCTAGTTATAACAGGTATAACCATGGTTAAAGGAACAAAGCTTGAAGAATATGGAAATTATGCGTTGCTTCTAAAAGATAAAAACAATAACGTGATGACCATAGTTCAGCAACATTTTACCACAAAGATTGATTTATTTACAACAGTTAGCAGAAAGGACACAACAGATACTGT
>CABMDW010000064.1 GCA_902385045.1 uncultured archaeon
CCCTGAACTTCCTAATCGTGGTGTTACTGGTGATATTTTAAAATTAGATTCAATGCCAAAATATTATCCTCCAGTAAATTCTACTAACTATCCTTTTGGAGTAATAAAATATCCTGGAATTAGTTCGATTTTACAATATATTTACCCATACAATTCTGCAGGTTCTCAAGGAGGAGATCCTAATAATCCCATTCCATTTAGTCAAGTTGATCCTAATCCCGCTAATAGTGCTACTTCTCCACAAAGTTCAGTAATTACTATTGGTTACTCTACTTTAGGTGATGGTGGTTCAGTAGAATTGTGGACTGAAGGAGGAAACACTGCTGGCGATTTACAAGGAAATTATTACGCAAATTCTTTTGCATTTCATTTGTCTTTTTATAATTCTGCAAAGAAACTGATAAACGATTACGTGATAAATTACAGTGCAAATCTTACCAATGTTTTCAGTTCCCCCGCCGATCCTTCTAATGTTAACTGCAGTATGACTCTTGATTCTAATAATAATTCACGCAACTGCGGTACTTTGTTTAGCATTTATTCTAATTCTTCTGATGCTACCAACTTAACTGATTCAACTGATCCTTTTCCAAGTATTTCTAATGGAAACGTTGGACCTATTTGGTCAACTTCTGGAGACAAGCAGTATTATCTCAAAGGAAGAGCAGAAGATGGAATAGTAATTCCTTATTTTGGATACGGTGGTTATGATTCAAGTAATATTCACAGTACTTTCAAAAATTATTTAGCTATAAAATTCAAGTTGAAAACCGCATTGAATTCTAAATTAACAGAACCTAATATTGGTTGTTTTACTGGTTCAAGAATTACTTTTAGAACAACTACTTTGCCGAGTGATTTAACTCCTGTTTCGTACGTAACCTTTAGCGATACTACTAAGACATTGAATTGCACTTCAAGTAATCCTAGTGATTACAAGGACGATTTTTCTGGTCTTGAAAATCTTTCGTGTAGCTTTGATTTTGGAGATTCAGTAAATACTCCGCCAATAGTAAAATATTCTGGCGTATCTTGTGGAGTAGATTCAAATGGAAATCCTTACAATCCAATTGCAAGCGGTTTAACTTGCTCTGGAGACAGAACTTTTACTTCATCTTATACTCCTCCAGGCCAAGCTGCCTTAGAAGTTAACGGAGGAGAACAATTACTTTCCTATGCTTCAGAATTTCAATTTACTGTTCCTAAATTAGATTTATTTAGTGACACTAATTCTTTCTTTACTGGGTTAGGCGCTTACACTTCATTTTCAGAACCAGCTGCACCTAATTTCAATTATGTTTATCCATTTACTAACTCTGGAAAATTAGCTGCTTACTTAGGAGGTCAGAAATATGCTTGGATTAGAACATTATCTAATCTAAATTCAACAAGAGTACAAGATATTAAATCAACAAGCAATAGAAAATTATTTTTAGATGTTTTTGATGGTTCAGTACTAAAAGCTGAAATAGGTTTTACTTGGGATTCTAGTGATGCTGGAAACACTATTTCTTCTCTTGATGGTAATACTAGTGGAATAAGTGTTAGAACTAATTTGACAATTCCGTTTTATACTTCTGATTATGAAACTGAAACAAGTAATCCTGAAGTTTGGAAAGTAATGAATCCAGGAGATCTTACTGGATTAGGCGTTAAATTAAAATTAGAAACTTATAATCAAAACACTCTTTCAGTTATCGTTGACAATAATGGATTAGAATCATTACAAAATTATGCTAGTGATTCAAGTGATTATGATTACTTCTGTGAAACATCTGGAAATGACACGAATTATGATGTCAACAGTGATTATCCTGATCCAATTTTTAATTACCTGAAAATATCTAGTACTGCTTTATTGCCTGACCCAAGTGGAAGCGGTTCATTATTCGATAGAATTTTATTCAGTACTCCTAGTTTTGCAAGTGGAACTCCAATAGCTTTCGGAGCAGGACCTAAAACAGACTTCACTCAAGTTCAAGGAAATAATATTTTCTACTATACTTCTAAACTGGGGGCAAGCATAATTGACAGCTTAAAACTTTCCGCAAACTTTTTCTTTGATAATTATTTAACTCCAATTCCTTTTGCATGTCCAATCGGATCATTTGGTTCTACTTTAAACAACGTTGGCAACGTCATCACTGACTTTGGTTCAGTTACTAATAATTATTCTGACATAAAGTACTGTCCAGATATTTCTACTGGATGCCAATCTAATCTTATTCCAATAACACAAGATTATTTTGATAATAATAAAGTTCTAAATAGTTTTACTAAATTTGTTTCAGACGGAGTTGATTCTAATAGTCGCTTAAAGAATTTTGTTTTTGCAATTCCAAAATGCTTTGCAAACTTTACTTTGAACTTTACTGATCCACAAATTCCAATTACTGCAGTTACACAACTTGAAATTACTTCAAGTAATCTAAATGGCTTTGATGAAATCTTAACTCAAGACTTTGACAAGCCAACAAAACTACAAGCATTCAATGACAATACAGGAAAAACTTATACTTTGAAATTTAGTTTCAACGATGGAACGAGTTCTACAAGCATTATTCAAGCGCCAAACTGTTCTGACGGTACAATTGATTTTTCAGTTACAAAACCAGTTGACAGAGAATGTTTTGACCCAAATGCAAAATTTGATTACAAGCCAGGTTATCAAAGAGTTTGCATTACCGTCTATCCTAAAGGAACAACTCAAACCTTCAAGACTGTTAATAATAATCAAGTTCCCCCACAATTGAAAATTGATTTCTTAGATCAAGGCAAAATAAATTCAACTGATAATCTAAATGATTTAACTCAGATGGCTTTAATTGAAGATTCAGATCCAATTGCTTCAGAACAATCAGTAACTGGTCCTATTGGAAATTCATTTTTGTTTACTTCTGGAGTTTCAGATATTTCTGCTTATTCTACTAAAGTTGACTTTACTACAAACCCCAGTTTAGCTAGTCTTGTTTATACTAAAAATAATGCAGCAGTTCCAGTAGGTACTCCTAGATGTAAGTTATTGATTCCAAGTTCATTCACTAAAGAAAAGTTTAATGCCTTTACTCAAATGAACTTAAACGATTACATGAACGCTTATTCTTCTCTTCCATCCAGTTTTAGTTACAAGTCTTGGGTTAGATTGTCTCCTATATTTGATGAATTAGATTTAAGCGATTACGATAATTATACTAGGTTAAACACCCCCCCATTATCTCAAGAACCAGGAGTTGCTTCTAGATTTTACTTTACTACTGAAGGCTTCGGAACAGGATTATTCAATCCAGCTGGAACTTGGCCGAGAGGTTACTCAAAACAATTCCAGCAAGACTCAAATCCAACATTGACTGCCTATGCTAATTTAGATGCTTCAAAAGGAGATACGCCTTTTGTAACTCCTTATGGTAGTATAGTGCAATATGCTAGCGATCACAGAGTATGGTTATACGTTCCACTTTGTAAAGTAGCAGTAGTAGTAAAGGAAAAGAACGGAGTTCAAGATTCATTTACTGTTTATCAAGGAGCTTATACTGGAACTTCTAATGATAAAGCAGTTGCTAGTACTACTAGCAGCAACAAAGGAGTAGCTACAGTAATTGTTGATGCAAGTAGCAAGGATAATAGTCCTGTACAATTTACTTTAGTTTCTTCGACAGGAAAACAAGTTGAATTTACTGCTAATTGCAGCCAGAAAGCAATGGAAGTTGATTATGAGATAACTCATGGTTGCGATAGTAGTATTAATCGTGATTACAAGATTTGTGTTAGTAAATATCCTGATTCAACTTTAACACAATTCAAACAGGATTCTGATTATAAGAACAGAGGAACCGCAGGTACTGGAACTTATGGTAATTTGACTTTGTATAAGGCTGGTGCTGATGTTTCAGGAGTATTTTACAAGTTAGAAACCAGCATACAGCAAACGGCTCCAATTTACAGAGAAGCTTTTAGTTTCTCAGGAAGCGATGCAGTACTTCCTAATACTGAACTATATTATAATTTAGCAGAACCAAACAAAATTTACTTTTATCAAAGTTCAGGCGGACTTAATGCGGAATTATATTACTTTAATTCAAGTCAAAATTCAATTGAGTTAATGACTCCTAAAAATCTTAATTCACCTGATTATATTACTACTTTCGGTGTTTTCCTTCCAGGATTACCGACTGCCAACACGCATATTAAAATTGCCAGTTGTCCTACTCAAGAATCCATAGCAACAGTAGATTTTCCTATTGGATCTATTGTTTCAAGATTAATTTCAATAACTGACATTTCAGATAATTTAATTATTAATGCTATTAATCAAGGATTGAAAGAATTATATGGTCCTAATGTAGCTTTGAATAATAATCCAAGATTCTTGGCTAAAGGCTCTTTAAGAAATTCTATTTCAAATGCTTTAAAGAATAATCAAGCTACAATTAAGGTCCCAGTAATTTTAGATACTGGTTCAGCTCAAATTAGTATTGTAACTTCAACTGGTAATTCATACAATAGAAATATTCCAATTCCTAACGACTTTCCAAAAATTAATGGAAGTCCAAAGAAAGAAAGTCTAACGGCAAATTCTGAATGTCTGTGGGTTTATGAAACTAGAACAAGAGTAAATGGTTTAGAATTGCCTACTACTCCACAACTAAATAATTTAGATCCAACTCAATTCTTCTTGACTGAATTAACTTCAAATGGATTGCAAAGATTATCTAATGGAGTTACTACTGAAGAAGTTTTCAAAAATGCTTTGATATTAAATCAATCACTTTTAACTGCAAGACGTTTGTTTACTTCACCACAATCAACCAGAATACTTGAAATTTCTAATTCACTACAAAAGTATAGCATTCCTCTTTGTACTGTATTATTAAACGTAAACGTAACTGATATTCCAACTTCATATTCTTCAACGGCATTGCCTTATTCAAATGTAACCATAAACAGAACTTACACGGATTTCGTTGATTATTCTTTGAATGGTCACAACGGAAGCATGTTCTTAGGAAATGGTACTGGATTGTATGGAAATGGTTTAGGTTCTGCTTACCTTACTTTAGGATTAAGAAGTCTTATAGAGAAAATAAACTTTACTTTCAGAACCAGAACTTTAACTAAAAATCAATCTATAAACTTAACTGACATTTATTGTGGTGAAATAGTAAACGTATCGCAAAAAATGTGTTATCAAACAATTAATTATACTATCTTAGCTCCTGATGGAAAATTATATCAATTTTCTCCAAACAAGTATGTTGACTATAGTCCATTTTTGAATGTAACTGCAAACTTGTATAATGTTACTAGAGTTTCAGATTACCTTATTGCAAAAGACTGGTATATTTCTGCAAGACTTAATAATTCCCAATCATATGAATTTGACTTGTTTGGTCATGATCAAAGAGCATGTCAAATGGCAGTATCTTTCAATAACTCAATGTTTGACAATTCAAGCAAGAATCCATTCTGTAGAGTGAAACCATTTACTGATAACTTTAACTGTCAATGCGGTGGCTTGCAAGAAAAAGTTATGAAGACAAAGAAAGAGTTGAATTATACTGCTAGAATTAATTTTGCCAATGTTGATCAAAACTTAAACTTCAGCGTATGGCTAACAGACGCTTTGAAAGACAGATTAAATAGAATAATTCCAAGTCAATTATCTTACTCAGCTAAGACTAGAGTCCTTACAGTATACCTTACTTTAGATTTCGACAAGAAATATTTAGTTTACATTAATGATACTAGATACGAAGAATGGGATGAAAGCTACATTATTCCAGATGATTTTGAAAAAACTTTAAACGAAACAGCATTCAGAAATTGTTCTACTGATCAAGACTTTAACCTTGGTTTAATCAAGTGTATAACGCCTACTCCAACTTTAAGGGTTGACGCAACACAATGTACTAACTGTGGTCTAGAAAACGCTAGCAACAAGCTAGATTATTCAATCTATGGTCCTCAATTCCCAGTGTTTACTGATATTACTAATCTTTTAAGAAAAGGAAAGATTCAAGGAAATAGTGACGTAACAAAAAGATTTACTAATGAAGTCCTACCTTCACAAGGATATTATAAAGTTTCATTAGATGGAGCATTATCTTGCGTTAAAGACAATCAAGGAATAGTCAGAGTAAAATGCGACGTTCCAAATCAATATCAAAAACAAAACATTTTCAACATTTCAGAATCCAAGTATAAAATTAATTCTGACGAATACTTGATAATATCACATGTTGGACAAGTTGCTGGCAAAGGAACTTACTCTGCAGGACAAACATTTATCAGTGGACAAGATTCACTTGCAGTATATTTGCTTCCGAACTTCAAGAGTGGAGACTTGACTACAAAACAATTACTAGGCTACACTTCTCTAGTTCCTAACACTCTCAAAGGATTCCCGCAAGATTCAGTTCTACTAAAAGTTGCTTCAGGTAATTTAAGTGTTGGAGATAATGCAATTCAAATCATCAGGCCGCAACGAACTACTTCTGGAAAATTAGAGACTTATCCAAACGATGAATTGAATGGTTTAGTTTATTTGGATGTAATAAATGTTCCAGATAAAAGTGTTACAAATGCTTGCCAAAGAGTTACAGACGCTCAAACTTCTCTAAGTTCACTGAACTTTAAGTACTTTGAAGATGCTAAATCTACAATCACTGCATTGATTCCTTCAAAGGCTAATCCTTCAAGCCCTTACAAATGGCAGAGTTTAGTAAATTTTGTTAGACCTGCTTCAAACACTTTACAATTAGAAACATCACCAGGTTCTGGCTATGTTCCAATAAATATTGAACCAGGAATACTAAACTGGAGTGAATTCAGAATTCCGGGTGGAATGATTAATTGGACTTGGAACTTTACAGTACAACAAGAATGCTATAATCCAACAGAATTATACAATGATTCAAAGTTAAATGAAGCATTCTTAAATGGAGGAGCTTCAGGAATAATTAGTATTGGTTCCTTACAAAACCAATTAGTTACTAATTCAGTTAATCAGACTTATCTTCCAAAAGGAGGTAATGTAATAGGTTATCCTATACGCTATCCTAGTCCGTATAATCCAGGTTCAGGAAACAACACTATAGAGTTTAACAGTGCTTCAAGTTGCTTCCCATTAAGAGTTTTAACTACAGTAAATGGAAGACCAATTGATGCCAACATTGAAGTACGTAAGTTCTCTTCAAGTGATTACAATTCTTATGCAAGTGACAATGCGGTAAAAACTTATGACCGAGACTTGAAATTTACTTCAATGACTGCAGATTATGTTAACAATTATTTGAACTTATACTCGTGGATTGGAACTCATGATTCTAATACTGTCTTTATTGATAATTTGAATCCGAGTTACAAGACTAATGTAGGAAATTATTATAAGAAATATGTGCGTGAAGATAAGCTAGTTCCATTAATCTCTGATCCTAGTTTTACTTTAAGTCCTAGATTTGCATTAGTAATCACTAATTTACCTGGACAAGTTAACTTCACTCCAGAAATAAAATATGTTGATTACGTGCAACCAACTAAATCCAATGGAAAGTTTAACGAATTAGTTGTCAAAGCGGATTTGACTCCAGTAACGATTTCACAAATTAAAAATGATGAAAATGTTATTCCTGCAAAACAGATTCCAGTATGCTTATCTGCTTCAGCAGAAGAAGTAAGCTTAATACATTCTACACTAGATTCTAATGACTTAAACATTCCACTAGTACAAAGTACTGTTTCAAATGACTCTTCTACTTTGATAGCAAACGATCCTTCAACTTATGCTCAAGCAATATTTGATTCTTCTACTGCTTCACAATCAAGTGCTTATCCTAATCAATTAACGTCTAGCGGTTCAATAGATCCTAGCAAATATGTTGACTTTAATAGCCAGACCTTAAATGTATTCCAAGGAATTTATAATGTCATTAGTTTAGGCGGAGGAAGAAAGATATTCTGTACTCAATCAGAAAATGATCTAGGAGCCTGTACCCCTGTCGCTACCAATGATACTGCATCTATCCCATTACAAGGAAATAATATTGCATTTAGAACTGCAAACAATCCAACCCCTGACTTAAGACTTTCTTCAGATTGCGGTCTACCTGCAAATGTTGATCCTTCAGACTTGGCTTGCATTAGAGTTCACTTTGATGGATTAAAAGATTACTTCAATAATTTGAAAGTAGATGGACAAAATAATTTCATGACTGACTTAAGTAATGGTTTCGGAATAAATTATGATAGATCTGTTCCTAGCATTAGAGATTTAACTTTAAGTCCTTCTGATCATACTCCAATGTTTTCAACTTACGCATTTATTTCAGCGGAAGGTTCTTCACATCCTGGAGTTCCAGGTTCTAATTCAGTAGGAATTAGTTTGAGAGGATTACTCTTCGGAGGCAGTAATAGTGTTATTTATGATCCATTTGATTTTGATAGATTCTCTGGAGTTTCTTTGAACTGGCAGTTCTCAGTATTAGGCGGCTTTTACTCCGCAGCCTATAATACGTTACATGGCGATAGAACAGTTTATGCTTTAGGTAACAATGGAGTAGGTTATGAAGGTTTCACTGGTTGTGCCAGTACTTTACAACAAGGATACTTATCTTTGATTCAGGGTTATGATGATTTAGAGCCAACACAAGTTAAAAATGCAATTTCGAATTTAGGTAATAGTAATAATCATTTATTGTCCTACAGTCCTAGTGGAAGTTACTTGTATATTTCAAAATCTCAAGCAAGCAATTATAGAATTGGATTTATTATTATGGGTAGGGCTCGTAGCTTTGATCAAGGAACTAATGGGGTACCGTTGTCAGTTCCATTAATGTTTAACAATAACTGTGCTCCAGCCAGTGGCGTCCCTGATTTCAGAACCTTACTAGCAAACCAAAAACCCGGACAATGTCTTGACGTGACTTTGAATGTCAATACAAATACGATTCAATTAAACAGAGTGACAAGTGGCGGCGGTTATTATAACGTTAACAACAGAAATCCTTCATGTGATTTGAATCCAGTAGTTAATACAGATTCACTCTATTGTTCTAGTGATTATAAATTTAATCACTAAGAAATAATGTTGATATGAAAATTTGGCTTGGTGTTTTTGAATGAAAATGCAAAAGTTTTTCCTCTTGTTTTTGATTGCTGGTTTGATTAGCGCTGCAAATCTAGATTTAAGTGCAAGCTCTTGCATTCCGAGTACTGCTCCTGTAGATAATTCTTATGGAATGTATGATGAACTCAGTTCGCTTCATGATGCCTTATATGTAGATTCTCCAACTGATTTTCATCAAGCTTTTACGAGTTATTATGATATTACTTTGCCAGTTTTTGCTCCTTCTGCTGCTAATGTAAGGCAAAGCTTATTCACAAGAGACTTGACTGTTTATGATTCTTTTTACAAATTAAATTTACCTAAAACAAGTGCCCCTAAACTATTACGTGCAGATTATTTCCTTTTTGATGGTTCAAACAAATTAATTGACTGGAGCGGAAGTAACAGTGCTTTCATGAAAAAATTCAAAACATTATTCAAAGTAAATGTTGATCTTGAAAAAGGATTAGTAAGCATTAGTCATCCAAATGTTTTATACAATCCACTTGTTTTAATTAGATTTTCTTACACTATTCTTGATACTTCTCCTAATGCTGCTTCAACAACTAAAACTACTTACGACTTTTATTCTTACTCCCCTTATTATCGAGAATTATCTGAAGGAATTTCCCTTAATGGACAAAATTACAATGATTTTGTTGAAGAATCAGCTAGAAGATTATTAAATAAAGATTATTATTCAGAAACAGTTTACGATCCAATTACAAAACAACAAGTGACAAGAACAAAAACTCAATTTGATTTAACTAATCGGCCAATTTTCTTTTATGAAGCTTTGGATTTATACAATCCTACTCCTTTGTTAGCTTCAGGAAGCCAAACTGGTACTAATGTGGCTGCAGCAGGAAAATCACAAGTCTTTTTTGATTCTAGTACTGCTACTAATATTCAAATTCAACCTCAAAATATGGGTTCAGCAAGTGCAGTAAACAACCCTGGTCTCGGAGGTAATGGACTTGACAGTTGGAAGAATGCTTGGAATACTATTCGTCTAGATCTTACTTCGAATCCATATCAATTTGATCAATTAACTCATTCTCTTTTATCCAATTCTGTTTCAGATTATTTAATTAGCAGCGAAAGCAAAGTGAACGTTGAATTTCGACTTGCTGGTTTGAAAGAACATCAAGATAATCCTTTGGCTCCTAAACAATATTTAGCTGGAATTAGTTTAGGTCTTACTCTTGAAGGTAAATATTTTGCTGTAAGAAGCAGTCAAAATGGAGGCACTCCTGGAACTTTATATGAACGGTCGTTGATTGAGCCTTCAATTAAAATCGGTTATCATGATGATACTCTTTCATTAGGTAAAGTTACTGATCCTACAATTGCAACTGGTACTAGTGCAATTTTACTATGGAATCCTTTGAGTACTTTTAATGCGCAAGCTGTGCATGAAAGTGGAGCAATAATATCTAATCTTGTTTCTAGTGGGCCTTATGTTCCAGATATTACTAAATTAGGTGGGGTTTTTCGTGATCAACCTCTAGCTTCTTTGACTCTTGCAAGTGGATTTAATGTTGTAGGAGTTCAAGGAACGGTTCAAGGAACTTTTGGTTTTAACAGGGCAGATTCAGTTCTTTTAGATAATCAAGTAAAATCTTTTTATAATTTTGCTGCTACTATTGACATTACTAAATCTGTTAGAGCCGATCTTGGCAGTAGTCCTGGATATATGACTGACAAAGGAGGTTTGCTTGGTTTTATTCCTAATGGAATAGATGCAATAGGAAATGCGTTAGCAAGTAGTCAAACAGATGCTAAATTCAAATTGTCTTTCTCTAGGGAGAACGCTTTATCTCAGAAAACTTTTATGCTGGATAATGGTGATGGAACTTTTAGTCCTACTCTTCCAAGTTTATTTGGTTCTACGACTAATATTGGCGCAGGAATTTATTTGAATCATGATTTCTCTAATGTTCTAGGAGGTACTATGACTGCAGGAATAAACTATGGCTTGGATTATAGTAATTCTATTTTGAC
>CABMDW010000065.1 GCA_902385045.1 uncultured archaeon
AAGCAGAAGCTACTGTTCTTTGAAGAGACGCCATCAT
Source organism: uncultured archaeon (assembly GCA_902385045.1). GTDB lineage: Archaea > Micrarchaeota > Micrarchaeia > Norongarragalinales > CABMDW01 > CABMDW01. The sequence goes on from CABMDW010000065.1 coordinate 38, forward strand.
GGTATCTACGATAATTGGCGCGCATCCTGCAATTGTTTGCGGGACTGTGTTTCCAACAAAATTTTCCGCTCTTTTTATGGCTTTTTCGTAATCAACTAAAGCTGCTTTACTATCATCTATTTCGGTTTGAGACCTTCTTTTTTGTGCTAATAATATTTTTATTTTTGCCGTGATGGAATTCATTTCCTCTAAATTTGGTTTATTTTGTTCTGACTTTAATTGAGCTTTTAAAGTGGTTATTTGATCTGTAATCTCTTTGATTTGCTGCTCATGATAGGCAATATATTTTGCGGTTTCTTGTTTTAGCGCTTCACTCTCTTTTAAAGCGGTGGAGAGGTATTTTTGTTCTGCAAGGACCTCGCTTACTTTTGATGCCCCTAAAGCAGTTAAGTATTTTTCTTTCTCCGCAAAGAGATCGCCTGTGCCCGACATAATTCTATCTCATTGGTGTGAATAATGTTTACACAAGTATATATTATGATGAAAGATAAAAAAATTGGTATTTATCTTATTTTACAAAAGGAAGCAGCATTTTTTGGTATACTTCAGCATTATTTTCGTGTTCATTTATTCCATCTAGTGGCTGCTTGTCTTTATAATATTTATCTATTTTGGGTAATGGTTCATTATTAGTAGAGTTTATTCTTACAGATTCAATAGGAAGGTCGACTTTTAACACACGAGCTGGTTTTGCTTTAACTGCGTTATCGCTACGTGCTTTTTCTAATTCAGCTTGTGCATTTAATGCTACTGCAGCTGCTTCTTCTCCTGATTCTACGCGTTCTTTAATTGCAACTGCTGTTGTTCTTAGCTTATGAGTTGGGCTGGTAGGAGGTGTCGGAGCTTTTGTTAAGTTATCGCGCTCAGTGCTAACGTGAAGGTGTTGAGCGATTTTAACAGGATGAGAGCTTTTTAAAGCACTATTAAAAGCATCTAATGTTTGTTCTTCAATACTTTCTTTTTTGGAAGCTATATCTTTTCTCTTTTCAATATCATACAACCGCTTCACCTTTTTATCTTCTGTTACCGCAAATGTTTCAGCTATAACCAGTGCGATCATAGGAAGCAAAGTGATCCACATTAAACCTTTAACTAACCAATGTTGTTTTCTAAACCATTCTCCGGGTCGATTACTAGCATTAGCTTTGTATGGCGGAGTTTTAGGTTGTTGAGCCTTTAGATTGCTAGTAGATGGTCGTCTACTGGAAGGTAGAGCAGGAACATCTCTTCTTGGTGTTGTTGATAGATTTTTAGTTTTAATTGGCTCTGGTTTTTGCCTTCGATGAGCAACAGATGCTGCGACCTGTAGGGTAGTAACTTTTGGTTCTCTGGGGTGTTTCCAAGATCGAACTGGCGGAGTATGAGAATCAATCCTTAATTTATGTATGGTATTAATATGAGCAAAAATTTCTCTATTTTTTGTTTTTACAACTGCCAAATTTTCGATATGACGTTGGCTTGTAACTACATTAGTTAGTTCTTCTAGTAGTGAACCTTCTTGTTTTGAGTTTTTGTCTATTGCCTGTAGATATTTATCTGCTAAAAATTTCAAATATTCGGCATCTTTTTTTAGTTGAAATAATGAATCATCATGTTTCTTAGTTAGCAATTTATCGACGGCTTCAATAAATGCTGGGAGACCCCATTTATAATGTTGTGCTATTTGTTCGTTACAAGGTGCATCAGGTAAGATATTGCTAGCTTGCTGGGTAAAGCTATTTGGTTTGTTTGCTGTTTGTGGTGTGGAATCCGAATCTTCAACACAATAAGAGAATATTTCTTTTAAAAATTCTCCATGGTTATTTTCAAGCCATGTGCTGTTGGAAAATAGTGGTTTAAATGCTTGTTGCAGTTTTATAATTTTTGATAGATCGTAATCACTTCGAATGGTAATTACGATATCGTTTTGTTCTTCTTCATCTCCACCACTTAATTTAAATACTTGATTAGCTAAAAATTCAAACTCAAATTCAGAGGGAGCATCACTTGCCCAATCCAGAATAGCTATAATTTCTTTCGCCGCTTTTTCTGCTGGTGAAAGCTTTTGCTTGGTTGATTTGGTTACAGTTGAACCGCTCATAAATGTTGTCTCAGTTTTCAAGTGCTAAGCAGTTTAAGTACTTATTTCCACCGTTTACTCAGACCACTCCAACTTAATATTACCGTAATGATAACATGTTCCGTGTTAGATTGCCATACTAGACGTAAGCCTTTAGCCTGAAAGAGGCGAGGCTTCTAAGGTTGGGTTGGGCGGCATAGTTGTTTATACGAGGCTAGGGCCATCCTATTGGATAAGGGGGCAGACTTTTATGACTAATGGCGGTTTTGAGGTAGTTTGGGGTTAAGGTTGAATGCTTTATCCGCGCTAGGGGAGTGGGTTGCCGTTGGTTGGGGTAAAAAGCCAAACTTTCTAAGAAGCGGGACAGTTATGATTGCCTGGGTTGCTCGTTGAATCCGTTCATCTAGAGATGGGATTATTAAAGCGACATAAGCAGCTTCGAGCTCACGAGAGGTGCTAGCTGTTGTTTGCAGGGTCAACTTTTCTTGTTTTCTAGTTTCTTTAAGTTGGGTGTAGAAGGTTATTCTGCTGGTGATGAATTGTATTTCATCGTGGATAGTTTTTTGTGTTGCTGGATTTGGTTTTAACGCTAATGTTTCTAGCTTGCTTTTTTCTGCTGCAAGTGACTGCTGATATTTTTCTATTTTGGCGTCACAAATTTTTATATGTTGATCATATTCCATTAAAGCGGCAGGCACCTGTGCTAATTGACTTCTAATTTTATCCAGTGTGGCGACAGCACGACGTTTTTCTTCTAGTAGAGAGTTGAGGTTGTCAGTATGAGCGTTAACGGTCATTATTACCTCCTTCCTTTTATTGATAAAAAATTTTTGATTGGTAATTAATTATCCTCGTTATTTTCAAGTAAGCTAGCACAGAAGAAATTTTTTTAGAAGGCTAACTTAGTAAGTTCCCGTTAAAATCAGTATTTTGCTTACATGTGGAAACTGGGTTACCTAAATGACAAGAACTTGTTGCTGTTGAGATAATGAGTCTACTGTTTTTAGCTGTGTTGCATCGTCCGCATGAGAAGCTTCTGAGAAATCAGCATT
>CABMDW010000066.1 GCA_902385045.1 uncultured archaeon
CAGATTATTGGCTCTATACTTGGTTGGAATGACTTGAATGAAGGCATATTTGACCAATTAATATTTTGGTATCAACGAGATGTCTTAGATTTCTATTCTACGCATCAAGAACTTAACTATGAAGTTTTATTAAATAAAATAAAATTAGATGATAACATATTGAAATACGTTCAACGCAAGTATGACGATATATCTGCGATTATTAGTAATCATAGTTTAACTGAATCAATGTTTAAAGGAATTTCTAAATATCCAGATGATAAAGACTATACGTCATTGTGTGTTTTATTAAATCCTAACTTATCATATAAATTTGTCTCTAAAAAGTATAACCTCCCTCAAATTCCGGAAAATAATTATTATTTTATAAAAAATATATTAACCGATAATGAAGCTGATGAGATGTTAAAACAATCTTCATTTGATGCTTTTGAATATTATATATGTAATGCTAAAAATATTTCAGAACGTGTATGGACTGAACATATTGATTTGTTATTAGATTATATAAATTCGTTATCAAAACAAGATGATTATATGTATCCGTTAGAAACTAGAGATAATCAAGCGAGAGCATTAATTAAATATGATTCAGAAATTAAGTTATCTGATAGATACATCTCTGATAGTTTAATCAAAGAGTATCCAGATAACTTTATTCCATGTCTGCCATATGATTATGATGATAGAACACTTACAAATATTCGGTTTCCAAAGTCTGGAGATATAGATGATATAGAAAGATATATGAACGAATACTTAAACTCAGGAAAAGAGCCAACAGTTTTATGGCAGTATAAGATAACTAGAAATCGTTATTTATCTGATAGTTTCTTTGAGAGACATTTAGATTGGGTAGATTGGAGAACGGTAGCGAGGAATCCTAGTGTTTCAGATTCGTTTCTAGAACGACATTTTGATGCTATTAACTGGAAAGAGAAGCATCAATTTAAATTATCTTTCCCGTTTTATCAAAAACATCTTTTACAAACATTTGATAAGCCCTATATGTATTGGATACCTAAGTTTAAAATCAAGATGTTTCAGAAGTATGTGATATACAAAATTGAATGATTTAATTTTTTATCATAATTAACGCAGATATGAATTGTCAAGACTTAAATTTGGTTATTGGTCTATATGGTTCAGTTGAGCACCAGATTATTGGCTCTATACTTGGTTGGAATGACTTGAATGAAAACTTTAAACAACATCTAAAATTACACTATGATAAAAAAGAAGTTGATTTCATGATGAAACACAAAGATATGTGTTTTCCAGAGTACTTCTGGAAACGTGTTATTTTAACTGATGAACTTTTAAGCCAAAAAAGGATTAAACAAGATTGGAAAGCAATTAGCAAAAATGAAAGTCTAACATTGGAATTAGCATTGAAATATAAAGAACAGTTGAAACCACATTGGTATAAATTAATCCGTAATTTAAATATTCCATGGAGTGAATTAAAAGATGTAATCAAGCATAAAAAAATTATTTCTAAATTAGTAGATTCATCTAGAACTGATATCCCAGAACAATATGTTAAGGATAATTTTATGTATATCAAAGACGAATTTTATGCATTTAGTTCTACATGTTCCGAAGAGTTTTGGATAGAACATATCAATGAATGGGCGCCCACATCAGAATTACAAGAAAGCCAAGCGGAAATCATAATCAAATTGAATCCGCAAGTTAAATTGAATCGTTCTAAATTTATGTCAGTTGAGTTTGTTAAGAAATATAAGGATAATATCGAAGATTATGAAGAGGAAAATGATGAATATGAAGAAATTACATATTTAGATAAATGTGAGATGTTCATTGAAGGAGATGACAGCATAAAGGAAGATTTTATAAACACTCGTACAGGATGGCTTAGCGAACATGATTTAGAACTACACTATGCTCATATAACTAATTTTAGAGATTTGATAGAAAACACTTTTATTTCCGAGAATTTTATTGAACGCCATATCAGCGATTTGGAATACATAAATGATAATGTTGCTGAAGATTTAGATTTATTTGAATGTTTGCCAATCTCTGGTGAATTCTTTCTTAAACATATTAGTCTTTCATCACATCAACATGGATATATATCAAAGCATCATTATTACATCCCTTTAGATAAAATCAACGTATTTATGTCTTACTTAGCTGTTCGTTGTCTAAAGAATTGAATGTTTTATTTTTTTATCATACAATAGACAAATGAATTGTCAAGATTTGAATTTGGTCATTGGACTGTGTTCCTCAGTTGAGCATCAGATTATTGGTGCCATTCTTGGATGGAATGATTTAAGTGAATGTTTTGAACAACAACTAAAACTACACTATGATAAAAAAGAGGTAGATTTCATGATAGAACATAAAAATTTATGTAATAGAGAATTATTCTGGTTAAAGGTTATTTTAACTGATGCGTTGTTAAGCCAAAAAAAGATTAAACAATCTTGGCAATGTATTAGTCAAAATAAAAGTCTAACGTTAGAGTTATTATTGAAGTATAAGGAACACTTAAAAGGATACTATCTTAATTTTGTGTATAATTTAAATATTCCTTGGAGTGCTATTAATGATATTACCAAAGCTGAGAACTATATACCACAAATGATAGTTTCACATAGAACTGATATACCAGAGGAGGTTGTTAAAGATAATTTTATAACATTTAAGAAATATGATTGCTTTAGCTCTATATGCTCAGAAGCATTCTGGAAAAAACATATCATTGAATGGGCGCCCACATCAGAATTACAAGAAAGCCAAGCAGAAATCATAATAAAATTGAAACCAGATATTAAATTGTATCGTTCTAAGTTTATGTCTGATGAATTCATTAAGAAATATAAAGATAATATTGATGAAACGCTATATGATAAATATAAGAAAGTTATAATCTATTTAGATGAAAATACGGAATTCATGAATTTAGATGACAAACAGAAAAAACGTTTTGTAAATGAACATATTTTATATATTAGTGAGCATGATTTAGAACTTCACTATGCGCATATAACTGATTTTAGAAATTTATTGGATAACCCATTTATATCAGAACATTTTATTGAGAGACACATCAGTGATTTTGAAGGTATAAATGATGATTTGGATGAAGTAGAATTTGATGATGTCATTTTTCCAGACTTTTCTGGTGATTTTTTCCTTAAACATCTTGCTCTTTCAACATGTGGCCAAAAGATTATATTAAAGCATGCTTATCACATTCCTTTAGAACAAATCAGAATGTTTATGTCCTATTTAGATGTTCGCGGTTATTTTGTTCTAAAAAAATGAACATTTTATTTTTTATCATAACAATTACCAATCATGAATTGTCCAGATTTGAATTTGACTATCGGACTGTGTTCCTCATTTGAGCATCAGATTGTTGGTTCTATTCTTGGATGGAATGATTTGAATGAATGTTTTGAACAACAACTAAAGATACACTATGATAAAAAAGAAGTTAATTTCATGCTAAACAATCAACATCTATGTGATAATGATTACTTTTGGAGAAATGTCATTTTAACTGATGAATTATTAAGTCAAACAAAAATTACTCAAAATTGGAAAGTAATTAGTAAGAATTCAAGTTTGACATTGGAATTAGCTTTAAAATATAAAGATAAGCTAAATGGATATTGGTCTAATTTATTAGATAACACAAACATCTCATGGAACGAACTTGAAACGAAATTAGAAGTAAAAAATATGTCTATGGATAATAATGACAGAATGGATATCCCCGAAAGATATGTTAAAGAACATTTCAATGACTTTAAACAGAATGATTGTTTTAGTTCTGTCTGTTCAGAAACATTTTGGAAAGAACATATTAATGAATGGTGTCCAACAATGGGATTACAAGAAAGCCAAGCTGAAATTATAATTAAATTAAAACCAAATGTAAAATTATATCGTAGTGAATTTATGTCTGATGAATTTGTTAAAAGGCATAAAGATAATATAGAAGATAATGAAATAGATGATGATGCTGATTATTTAAATAAAAATGATGGGGTTATTTATTTAGATAAAAATGATAAATTTAATAATATGAGTGATTATGAAAAGGTAAAATATGTAAATAACTATGTAATGTATCTAAGTGAGCATGATTTAGAATTACATTCTCCACATATCACGAATTGGCAAGAAGCTAAACAAAATAATATGTTATCTGAATGTTTCTTCAAAAAACATAAAAGAGCTATGTGTATAGTGTTATATGATGTATTAGAACACCACGAGACTGAAGAAATACCACCTGCTGTTTCTGGGGAGTTCTATTTAAAACATTTGGAACTTTCCACATATGGCAAACATATATTGAAACATGAGTATTTCATACATTCAACTAAAATTCGTGAATTTATCAGTTATCTTAAGTTCTGTCCTTAGGTGATTTGTAAGTTAGCCCTATAAACTCTATAACTTGTCTTTCACTTTTAAATTTCTTTTTTATCTTCTCATCACCCTTAAATAGACCATATTGATTTAATTTATACCCAAGATGTTTAGCTTTGTTTCTAACGATAATGTTATAGTTTTTATCCCCAGTGTGATGAAGTAAAGCAAATGGGAGAGATGATGTATCAGTTAGAAACAAATCTACATGAACTCCTTGATACATAAATGAAGTTCTTTTTTCAC
>CABMDW010000067.1 GCA_902385045.1 uncultured archaeon
GAACAATCAACTGTTGATATCCTCAGAGATATGATACGTTGGTTATCTGCCATCGCATCAGTTCCAGCTGAATTGATTAACTCAGCTGTTAGTTTGGATGAAGCTAGCTCAACTTCAAAGGCACTTCTTGTTCTCCTGAAAGACCTTTTAACTAAGATTACAACCAACAAGGAAATTCGTGAAGCAGTAAAGGATAGTTTAGAACTTGATTCATACATAAAGATGACTGAGGAAGCAATTCAGAAGATTAGTGGATACATGGATTTGATTAACACTATCGCTCGTGGAAAGATTATGGATGAGCAGAACTACATCACTCTATCTACAGCTGTCTATCCAGAGTTGCTTAAGAAGTTAGATAATGCGAAGTCAATTCGTGATGTTAGTAATCTTGGTGAGGTTCTTCTCTCATTTGTTTATTCAACTGGTAGTCTCATTGGTGTCCTTGGTCAAGTTGATAGAGCTCTGAAGGAAGTTGGTATGAGTGTTGGCCAGTATTATAACACCAAGTCTCTTGTAGCACTTCATGAGGCATTGAATAAGGTTCTGAAGGATGCCGAAAATGATACTAGCAAGTGGGCGCGCGTTTTAGATGCTACCCGTATCTTAACTAGCTTCTTCTCTAGAAAGATGGATGATGAAGCATTCCGAAAGGAGCTTGATAAGTTATCTGGTGTTAGTGTCTCTGGCGGTGCTGATAAGCCAGTCTCTCTGAAGCAACGTGAGAAGGAAATTCGCATGATTAGAAAGGCATATAAAAAGGAAGTGTTAAGCTTGATTAATGCCATGATTACAAACATTGGAGCAATTTCAAAGAATGTTGGTGTTGAAATTCCACTTGGCGATGACCTAAATGCTTTCATTAACATCTTACAACGTATTCAGGCATTCAAGGATATCTTTAATGTTCCAGAGAAGCTTCTTTACAAGATTTATGCTTCATCTAGTGATGCTAAGAACAACTTTGATATCTTTGAAGGAAACATGCGTGCGTTTGCTTCAGTTATTGAGAAGTTAGCTTCTGATGTTAAGAATGAAGGTGTGAAGGAGAAGCTCCAATCAGCTCATAAGGCAATCTTAGAAATTCTTAAGACCACTGATTTATTCAATGACCAACTTGGAAAGATTCGTGGCGGAGAGGAATCACCAATTCAAGATGAGATGTTCTTTATCTCTGGTGGCGAGGAAGAAGCAATGACTGTTGTTGATTTAGATGAAGCAATCACTCTCATTCTCTATCATGCTTACATCGCTAAGGTTCGTTGGAACTTATCTCATAACGCAAAGGAGATGGAAGACTACTCTGCTAAATACACTGAAATTCTTGGAAACTTTGTCAATGATAATCTTGCTGGAGACACCGTCATTATTGATGATGTTAAGTCTCACTTAACTGCCGGTTCTGGCGGTGATAACAAGTATTGGTATGATACAAACGTGTTTAAGTCAGTTCTTGATAAGGCAAAGGAAACTAAGCAGAAGTTCTGGAATGTAGCACAAGCAATTGAAATTTATCTTAAGGCATTCACTAAGGAAATCATGAAGAACCCTGATGCGTTCAAGGACATTAAGAAGATTATTAGTTCAACCAATGTTCAGACTGAGCGTTGGTATTCAGAGCAAACCGGAAACTTCCTTCTTCTTGATATGGGTCGTAAGCGTGAAAATCCAAATTCAACTAAGCTTTGAGAACAAGTTGAAGTAATTTCACGTCTATCTTCCTCTAACTCACCAACTGAAAGCATTAATGCTGGCACTCCAGCTCTCAAGGCTAACTTAAACATCCCAGAATGTATTCCTCCTCTAGCTGGAGCATACCCAGATGCCCCCAAGTTAGACCCCTATAATGATGTTAAGAAGTATATCAGTAAGACACTTGATAACTACATGGTTGTCAAGATTATCCTCAACATCTTCTTTAGATTTGGAAGATATTTTGATGGAAGTGATATCATCAACAAGACTTTCATGACCCCTAACCAGATTGAACAGGGAATGATTAATTTCCTGAAGGAAGCTTCACTTACCCCTATTTGGTCAAATGATAAGCAACTCTTTGAATTTACAAAGATGGATGAATCTGGTATCTTTGGAAAGGAAATCATGATGGCTAAGTCAATCATTAGAGCAATTGTTGGTAAGGTCTTTACTGTTCTTGGCTCATATGATTTGTTCAACAAGCCAATTGACCCAGACCTGTTAGGTAGCACTCGTGTTATTCTTGGTGGCGCTCAGCTTGAGTATCTAGATGAAGCAATGGAACTCTATTATCGTCTTCCTCGTCTTGCTGAGTATTACAAGGATTTATTCCAGCTGAGCAAACAAGCAATTGAAGATGGAAATAGTTGGGTCATGAAGTTCTTACCTGAGGAAGGTTCTGTCTTCCGTCCATTCATGATTAACATGTTCTTGAGGTTCAACGGATATCCTTATTCTAATGATGAAGTTCGCTCAATCGTCGCATCAATTAATTCAATCTACACCATGTTCCATTCTAGAGTTAAGAACAACACAGTTATGGAAGTTATCTCAGCATTTATCAATGAAGTTAATAAGGGGTATTGTCTTGTTAAGGCATCTAAGTTTAATGAGAAGGTATCAATTATTGAACGTCGTCTTCTTGATAAGATGCCTGACCAGAGTCCTAATTCAGTTCTTAACATTACTGGTATGCTTCCAGGTGAAGCAGATGAAGATGTTGAAATGGTTATTGGTCGTGCTCCTTCCGAAATTACCAAGCCAAGTGTTGAGTTCCAGAAGTTTGAAGTTGAGAGAGATAAGATTCGATGGGATGACATTACTCGTGAGCATAAGAAGTTAGTTGATAATGTTCTTGCTTTAGTTAAGGACTACAAGTATCAGAAATACACTTCTCAGTATATGTTAGTTCTTGCTGGTCATGACTTTAAGTTTGCCAAGACTGATGATGATAAGTTGAGCATCGTATCTCGTTTAATCAACGGCCCCATTGTCCGAGCTGGACAGATTGAGTATCTGAGTTCATACAATGAAACTATTGGCACTGGTCTAGCTATGCTTAGCAGTATCTATCAAATCTTACAGTATCAAGCACCTCTTCAGATGATTGTTGGGTTCCATTCTAGTTCTCCTCAGATGTTCCCTATATTCTTTGACAAGGAGCAAGGAGTTGTTAAGATGGATGTTATCAATCTGAGAAATCTAGTTGAAGAACTGATTAGTTCTATGAAGACAATGTTAAACAGCATGAGAATTAAGCTTCCTAAGGACTTAGTTGATGATTTAGAGAAGCGTAGTAGCCCAGAATCAATTGCGTGGTTTGAGGAAAACTTACTGAAGAAGTATCTTGTTGGTAATTTAGAAGATGGGTCTGCTAATCCTAATTACATCGCGAATAGCATGAGATTAGCAAAGATGACAGAACCTGAGATTGTCCGACAAGTTGTTGATTTAGGTGGAATTCGGCGTGCTGGTGATGCTGGTGCCCACAACAAATCAGTAATGGTCTATAACGTTAGCTTTGATACTGATAAGGAGCAACTTAGCCCTGAACGTCCTCCTCTTGTTAATCCTATCATTGATTTTGAGCAAACTCAGCCAGATTGTATCTTCTTAAATTTCAATAAGACTATCTATCAGATGCTTAAGACTTTCTATGATATGAGTGTCAGCAAGATTTATAACGGTATCATTGACCCGATGTTGAATGGTATCATGAACGGTCAAATCATCAATATAGAAAACGCAGTTAAGGATGGTGATTCTCCAAGTGGAAATAGCTTCTTACTCAAGTCATTAGCTGTTGTTATCTCAAACATGCTTAAGGAGCGTAGAATTCGTGCTGGTATCATTGGCAATGCTGTTATTCCAAACCTTGCCGACGTTTCTCCATCAATCCGTGAATTAATGAAGGTCTATGTGCCTTACTTCATTCAACAACTTCAAATTATTTATAATC
>CABMDW010000068.1 GCA_902385045.1 uncultured archaeon
CCGGTATGGTTGCTCTATTTGTTGTTTTCTAAATTAAATAGATTGCGAGCAGATACACATCTATCCACACATCTCTTAATTTCGTCTTGATTTGTTGGGTTGCGCATAATTGCTACTTCATATGCCTTGACTGCTTCATCGAGTGAACGTTTTAAATATAAGAAATTGGAGTTATTCAAAACCTTTTCGGTTTGTGGTTGAATTTGTATATTCTTCATAGTTTGATTTACGTTACTATGTATAGTTGTTTATTAGGTTCCAGAAGAGTCTGATTTTGATTGGTATTTGAACCATTTAATAATCATATCATTTGTTTTGATTTCAATTGGCCGCCCAAAGCACCACATAATGAATAAGAATGCCAGTAAACAGACATAAACAACCAAGAATATAATCATAAACGGAATACCTACTATAAGAACAAGCAATCCTGCAATACCTTTTAGAATGTTATCAATCATATTTATATCTTATAAAATCAGATAATGATTTGACTCCTAAATGAATGTTACAGTGTAATGGCTGTCATCATATGCACCATTTAGACGTATTTCCTGCTCTACATTGTAACGTTTTATCGTAGAAAACATTAATGTCAAATCAGGAGTAAAGTGAATATTAAACGTGATTTTGTTAAAAATTCGATACATGTCACTATTTATATCAATTAACATCTCGTTTGTCAAGGACATTCCACAAATTCGAAACTTTCATTTCATACCAAAATATCAATTTTAGTTTAATACTCTGCTTTTTTGTGGTATTTGATTTCATAATAGGTTATCTACCTACATCCATAAAGTAATCTTTTATTGCATTGTTTTTGATAATAATTACATGATGAAGTTTTTTAACAGTTTGATTGGTTGAACGAAGATAGAAAGTGTTTGACAATAAGAAAGATACGAGTAGTCAATCACATCAAGTTGTGTAGATTTCACAATGTTATGTGTTGTGTTTTGTATAGTATCCCAATCAAATAAAGATATTCGTAGTAGATTATGTCTAACCTTATAGTTTGTCAACCCATAAATTTTATAGATTTCTTGTTTAATATCTGAAGATATATTTGTATCTCTAACAGATCGAACGATATAAGAAAGAGCTATACAATTCGTTATAGTTGAAGGATAATTATGAATATTAGAAGAGAATAGGATATTGAATCGTTGAACTAATCTTGCCACTTTTTTCCATTCATGCTTAGAGCGTCTGGCAAGAGTAGCAAGACGGTCAAAGGTTGCAACATTTCCTAGGGAATATGTATGATATATCTTCATAAGAATTAGATAAAGTATTTTAATGTAGAAATAAAAATGTTTCGTATTTGTATTCTAGGAGATACTAGATTAGAATTTAAAGTTTGTCAACTTATTTTAATAGTAAACAACTAGTGTGTTTATGACCATTTACAGGTTTATGAAAAATCTAATATCGAACTATTACGATGAAACACTTGTTTTATACGTTTGCATTAACTATATCGTTTTATTACCGCATCTTATAATTATAACTCTGTGATAGCATAATATGTTAATTCAATCTACTATAATGCCATGATTGCTTAATTTTGTGCGCTATGAATAATCAATAACCCACATCCAATGTAGAAACACAATGGAGGTTTTTAATCATTTATTGACTTGTTCTCATCTTCAACAACTTTTGTGTTAACTCTGTCGCTTTTTGACTTCCTAGATGTTTATCAGGATGACAGAGAGTGATGAGTTGTTTAATTTCCAATATCAAGACATACTTCTCATTACTCTCCTTCCACTTATCTAGTTGAATAATCATCCAAATTGTTAACATACTTATTGATAATATTAAAAAGTAAATCATGACAGTTATTACACCATAGATTTTAAAGTTTTGCAAGTAAAATCTCTACCCACAGCATTTATTAAACTATATTTTCAGAATAGATTTACAAATGGTGCATATGCAGATATTGATTGGGTAGATACAGTAAGTGAACAAATTATGGAAAATATTATTGAAGTGTAATTGATTTCTGCTATACTTCACATGATTCGTAAAAGGGATAATATAGATGAAAAACGCATCAATCGAAACAATTATAGATATTCAACCAATTCCAAACTCTGATAATATTGAGTTGGCTAAGGTTCTAGGTTGGCAATCCGTTGTTAAAAATAACGAATACAAAATCGGGGATAATGTCATATTTGTTCCTATTGATACGGTTTTACCTGATACAGATTGGTCAGCTTTTTTGAAGGATAAGAAAGACCCTACTAAGCCTATAATTTTACGTACTGTCAAGATGCGTGGAGTAATTTCTCAAGGTGTAATTTTTCCTATTTCAATTCTACCTGCTACATTAATTAGGGGTATAGAAATTGGAGAGGATGTCTCAAGTGTATTAGGCATTACGCACTTTGAAAAACCACTACCCGTTAATGCCGACGCTATTGGAACATTTCCTAGTGTATATGTTAGCATCACTGATGAAGATAACTTAAATAGTAATCCTGATGTTTTAGCTGAATTACAGAACTGTGATGATATTTTGGAAATTACATTGAAAATGGATGGAACCAGTTTCACTAGTATCACTCCTATAGGTGAACCAACCCAGATTTGTTCACGTAGATTATCGTTAAAGGATAGTGACAATCTTTATTGGAGTTATGCGCGTAAGTATAATTTGCTTAATTTCGATGGGTATGCATTTCAAGGAGAACTCTGTGGGGGGAATATTAATGGAAACAATATGGGGTTACAAGGGCATGAGTTGTATATCTTCAACATTAAGGATTTAAGAACAGTTCGTAGGTTAACTAGTCAAGAGTTGACACGATTTTGTATTGATAAGTCTTTAGTAAAGGTTCCAGTTATTGCCCATATCCATTCTACGGATTTAGTATCTCTTGCCAAATTGCAAGAGATTGCTAATAACGTAAAATATGACAACGGTAAGCCAGCAGAGGGTATTGTTATCCGACCATATACTAAGAATGTTAAATCAGCTATTCTTTTGAAAGATTTAAGTGTGAAGGTGATTAATCAAAACTATAAGGGATAGATAAGGGTATTAGCATGGGATGTTATGGGATATTTTTCCTAGATATTGATGGGGTTTTCCACAAAAGAAGATAATTCTGGTAATGTAATTTTGGAAAGAACAGCATTTGATATTCGATAGCACAAATAGGTGATGATATTTTCCAAATGATGTTTGATCATTTTCGCCACCTTGAGGATAGGCATAAGTTTTATTCGATTCTCCCACTCTAACCAGTTCTTGAATAACTTACTGGAGGAACCTTCGTTGAGATAGTTCCATAACTTCCTAAATATTTACTTTGTTACCTATTAAAGGTAATGAAGAATAGAATAACGTATTTTATGGTGATTAATATATCACTGGTTTTAAAGTAATGCAAGCAAAATCGTTTCTAACTTACACGAGTATTATGACGGTTTTAATTCTTCATAATTTAGAATCGTCTTACCTATTGGATTTATTAATGTTCGTAATATGTTGCTAACCGTTTTATCTACAGCATTCATTTACCTTACGTGGATTAGTCACGGGACGAAAGAATCTACGCCTTATCTTACAATTATCTCCGAAATACTTTGTATTATAATCATCCACTGTTTGTCCTGCTGTTTCAGGATTTTTTAGAGTGTAAAGAACATCATCGTCATTGAGAGAATGATAATCTGTAGGTTTAATGATGTCATGGCCGTTGAGTTCAGCCATCGAAATGATATAATCGGTAATATTTTTCATTAGTTAAAAATCAATACGAACAAGTGATAACGCTAAGCCAACCCACATTAATACATACATCCAAATTGGAAACACGGTAGAAGAAAATGCCATGAAGATAAGAGTGATTAGAAAAATCATATTGTTTCTCCTAGCATTTTTATATTTGAAATTTTTATTACTCACATTACAGTTTTACTCAATCGGCCAAATCATAGAAACGTCTGGAAAATTATAGGTGGATTTAGCCAACTCGTAAGCTGTAAGTATATCTTCGGCAATGACTTTAACACTTTTAGTAATTGTTTTATAACGTTTTCCAAAAACAGTTTTCTGTAAAAGCACGTAGTAAGTTTTCATAGGAGTAAGATATTACACTTTTAATAAGATGTCAATATTTATTTTATGGTCTTTTTACCAACCTAGTAAGACTTTTTGAAAACATAGTCCACACCTTCTTCTAAGGATTCCAAGTGCATAAATGAAGTTTCACAGTTCTCAATAGGATCATCTGTAACTACAATTTCTTCTCCAATATACGGTTGATAATCCTCCCATTCATTCCAAACACAACAATCATCCCCACAATACTTTCTAGTGGAAATTTGAATGTTACAAGGCTTTATGAATATTACTTCTCGTATGGTGTATAATATAGCAATAAAACTTGGAAAGTGTCAATTAAATTCAGTTTATTACATTCCCTCCCTCTAAAGGTAGTCGATTTAAACAGTAAAAATGTTTGAAATGAAGATCGTTACTCGTTTCTTTTTGATTTCACGTCTTTCAAACTGGTAGGATGGAAGTGCAAATCTAG